>NZ_DASYDG010000047.1:0-44871 GCF_036499745.1 Pinirhizobacter sp. | reverse complement strand
GAAGGTTCCGCCGCGCCGCTCAGCTTCGTGCCGCTTGTGAACCCGGTGGAATTGCTGATGCTGGCGATCCTGGCGGCGGCGTTCGGCTGGTTCGCCTCGCCGCAAGTGGCGCCCTCGACACAGCGCCTGCGTCCATTGTTAATGGGCATGGCACTGATGGCCTTCGCCACCAGCGCGACCCTGCGCGCCGTGCATCACCTGGGCAGTGTGCCGTGGGACGGCAGCCTTGCCGAATCGTCCGTCGCTCAGATGTCGTTGACGGTGACATGGAGCGTGCTGGGTGTGCTGGCCTGGATCGCCGGTTCCCGGCGCGGCCAGCGCGGCCTGTGGCTGGCCGGCGCCGTCACGATGGGCGTGGTGCTGGCCAAGCTGCTGCTGGTGGATCGCTCGCACCTGGGGAATCTGTTCGGGATTGCTTCGTTCATTGCCTATGGCCTGCTGTGCACGGCCATCGGTTACTTCGCGCCGGCGCCTCCGCGCCGCGCAGCCGCCACGCCGGAGCCCGCCGATGCGCCTTGACCTTCGCCTGCTCGCTTGCGCTTTATTCCTTGCCCCCAGCGTGGCTGCCACCAGCCCCACCACGGATTACGCCACGGCGTTTCCGCTGGACACGCATGGAACGGGAGACGCCTTCCGTATCGAAGCCACGCCGGTGCTATACGCCCATGGCAAGCCCGATGCTTACCTGCGCGACATGGTGGTGGTGAATTCGCTTGGCGTGGAAGTGCCCCTGGCACCATTGGCCCCGGCACCGGCGGTGGCACATCCGTACCAACTGCACACACGGCTGCTTCCGGTGCCCGGCGAGGCCAGCGAGCGCGATGGCACCGGCCACATCCGCCGCAGCAGCGACGGCAGCGTGCAGATCGACCTGGGTGCGGGCGAACTCGCCGCGAAACCGCCGCGACACTGGATCATCGATGCACGCCGGGCCATTTCGGCTGAGCGCCTCACCATCGACAAGGTCAATGGTACCGACGTGCAGCTGGAGCTGGCGGTCGATGCCAGCAACGATCTGCAGCACTGGGACGAGCGTGTGTCCGATGTCACCGTTACCAGCATCGCGCGTGGTGATGACGCCGTGGACAACCGCATCATTGGCCTGTCGGGCGATCCAGCACGCTATTACCGCTTGCGCGTGGTGGGCGGCGACGTACCGTGGGATGTTGAACATACGCCGGGTGTGACGGTGGAAGGCAGCTTCATCGACGCTGGCGACCAGCGCATGGCGGCTTTCCAGTGGGTAGAAGTCAACGGCAAGGCCGATGACAACCATGGTTTCGTCTATGAACTGCCGGCCACGCTTCCGGTGGGCGCAGTGCAGGTGAAGCTGGCCGAAGCCAATGGCGCGGCACGCGTGCAGTTGAGTTCGCGCGGGGTCACCGATGCCTGGACGCCGCTGGGCGATGTCACCGCAACGACGGTGGGAGGGCAGGGCGACGGTGCCACGATTGCCACCACGGCCGGCAAATCCCTGCCCAACACCTTGCGCATCGACGATACCCGCCTGCATGCGCTTCGACTTACCTCGATACCGGCGTTGCAGCAGCCCCCGACGCTGCGAGTGGCCTTCACCCCGGATCGCTTTGCCTTCCTGGCCCAGGGTCCCGGCCCGTACCGCGTGCTGGTGGGCAGCTACGCTGCACGTCGCGGTGACTCCCCGGTGGATGCCGCGCTGGACAAACTACGCCTGGACAAGGGGCCGGACTGGCAGCCGCCGCTCGCCACCCTGGGCATACCCGCGGTCGCCGCGGGCGAAGCCGCACTGCAACCGGCCAAGGTGCCGTTCGACTGGACCAAGCCGCTGCTCTGGGGTGTGCTGGTGCTTGGTGCGTTGCTGGTGATCGGCATGGCAGTAAGCCTGCTTCGGTCGGCCAAGGGTGAAGATAAAGCTTGATCCCTGGCGAGGCCTTGAGCCCGCGATGACACTACAGGGGCGATAATGCCCCTTTCGTGCCAGCGGACCCACCATGCCCAGCCCGTTCCAGACCCCGGGATTGTTCGCCGAGCCTGAGGCCCTGAAGCCCCTGGCCGAGCGCATGCGCCCGGCCAGCCTGGACGAAATCGTCGGCCAGCCGCGCCTGATCGATCCCTCATCGCCTCTGCGCCGGGCGCTGGAGGCGGGCAAGGTGCATTCGATGATCCTCTGGGGCCCACCTGGGTGCGGCAAGACCACCCTGGCCCTGCTGGTGGCGCGCTATGCCGATGCTGACTTCCGCGCGATCTCAGCGGTGATGTCGGGCCTGCCGGACGTGCGCAAGGAACTGGCGCAAGCGGAAGTGAATTTCTCGCAAGGGCGGCGCACGGTGCTGTTCGTGGACGAGGTGCATCGCTTCAACAAGGCGCAGCAGGACGCCTTCCTGCCGTACATCGAAAAGGGCGTGATCATTTTCGTCGGTGCCACCACCGAGAACCCTTCCTTTGAACTGAATTCAGCGCTGCTTTCGCGTTGCCGCGTGCATGTGCTCGATGCGGTGACCCCCGACGCCATCGTGGTGACCCTCAAGCGCGCCCTGGCCGACGAAGTCCGTGGCCTGGGCGGGTTGGGGCTCACCGTGGATGATGACGCGCTGCAGCTGATAGCGCAGGCGGCCGATGGTGATGTTCGCCGCGCGCTGACACAGCTCGAGATCGCAGCCGAACTTGCCGCCGGCGGCCGCATCGATGAAACCACGCTTACCCAGGTGCTGGCCGACCGCACGCGCCGCTTCGACAAAAGTGGCGAGCAGTTCTATGACCAGATCTCCGCCCTGCATAAATCCGTGCGTTCGTCCGATCCGGACGCCGCGGTGTATTGGCTAACGCGCATGCTCGATGGCGGTTGCGATCCGATGTACCTGGCCCGGCGCATGACGCGCATGGCGGTGGAAGACATTGGCCTTGCCGAACCGCGCGCATGGCGCATGGCGCTGGACGCCTGGGATACCTACGAGCGCCTGGGCAGTCCCGAGGGCGAGCTGGGCCTGGCGCAGCTGGCGATCTGGCTGGCTATCGCACCCAAGAGCAACGCGGCGTACAAGGCGTTCAACCTCGCCCGCGCCACCGTGCAGAAAATGGGCACCCTGGAAGTACCCATGCACCTTCGCAACGCACCGACCAAGTTGATGAAGGGCCTGGGTTACGGCACCGGTTACCAATACGACCACGACGTGGAGGGAGGCGTGGCGCTTGACCAGCAGTGCCTGCCCGATGCCATCGCCGACATGGTGTTCTACGAGCCTGTGGAGCGGGGGATGGAAGCGAAAGTTGCCGAGAAGCTTGCAGCTTTGAGGAAGGCTCGTCGCGCCGCCCGGGATGGGGAATAATCCAGGGTCGACCTTGAAGTGGTGGGGATGCGAATGGCGGGTGACCTGGAATCGACTTCACATGGCTTGATCTGGCCAACGCGCCTGCACCGTATGGCGTTGATGGCGATGGTGGTGTCGGCGTGGATGGCGATCACACCTGCTCCTGCTACACCCGCACTCGCTGCACCGGATGCAAGCTCCACCTTCCGCGTGGGCAACACCAGCACCTCACTTACCATCGAAGCCACTCCATCGGCGCCACGCGTGATCGCCGTGGCCGATGCGCGTGGCTCCACGTGGCCGTCCAATGGCAATGTGCCGTTGGTAGACCACGCAACGATTGGCGGCAAGCCGATGCCCCTGCATTGGCAGCTCGATGCCAGGGCGACGAAGCAGGCATCCGATGCATTGACCCTGGTCTACTTTTCGTCCAGGCCATCGCTGCGCCTGTCCTGGGAATGGCACGCGCGCGCAGGGCAGGGTCCGATCGAGCACACCATCCGCATCAAAAACCTCGGCAAGCAGAACGTGGTGCTGCCATTGCAGGACAGCCTGCACCTGTCGCTCAATGTATGGCCGGGACAGGCGCTGGAGCACGATTTCATCGACAAGGGCGCCGGCAAGGCACCGCCGGTGGGTACCCATGTGGTACCGATGCCCGATGGCTACCAGTGGATCGGAGAATCCAGCCCGTTCGCCCATCCTGCGGACAACGAGCTGCGTGAGATCATTCCCTGGTCGATGATCCGGGGCGCCGGCGATGCACCCAGCGACGGCATTTACCTCGGCGTGGAATTCAGCGGACGGGTGGCAGTGCGCGTATCGCGCCAGCGTGATGCCATTGAAGTCACCGCCGGCCTGAATCCCCAGCCAGGCCCCTTCCAGACCACCGTTCGCCCGGGTGGCACATTCACCACGCCCACGGTGTTCCTTGGTACCGCCCATGGCACGCTGGACGATGCAGGCAACCTGCAGCGTCGCTGGGTGCGCGACGTGCTCAACGACCCCATGGTAGTGAACGACCCCAAGTACCCGTTGTTGACCAACAACAGTTGGGGCAGCGGGATGAAGATCGATGCGGCCCAGGCCCGCCGCATGATCGACGACTCCGCGGAGCTCGGCTTTGAGATGTTCCATCTCGACGCCGGCTGGTTCCAGGGCGTGGGCGACTGGATTCCCGACCCGAAGAAATTTCCCGATGGCCTTGCCACGGTGGCCGACTACGCCCACGCGAAGGGCCTGAAGTTCGGCCTGTGGGTCGATTGGGCCCAGGCCGGCACCAGCACGCGGCGAGGCGCCATGAGCATCGCCAACCCCGCCACCCGCGACTGGCTTACCACCGATCCGCCGAAGGGCTGGAAACCGGCCGAGTTCAAGGGCGTCACCATCGACATCGGCGTGCCTGCAGCGAAAGCCTGGGTGGCGGCCGAAGCCGACCGGCTGGTGCGCGACTATCACCTGGACATGCTCGAACACGATGGCTCGGTGATTGCCCAGGGCTGCGACCGCACCGACCATCCGCATGCCATCTGCGATGCGAAGAACACCCATCGCTACGTGGACCAGGAATTCTTCTGGCTCGATGGTCCGAATTCCACCGACGTGAGCTACCACGCGGCGATGGCGTACTACGACATCTACCGCAAGCTGAAGAAAGACCACCCGGGGTTGCTGCTGGAGATCTGCAACGACGGCGGCCGCACGGTCGACTTCGGCAGCGCGGCGGTAGGGGATTATTTCTCCATCGTCGATACCTACGATCCAGTGTCGAACCGCCAGGCCTTTTTCGATGCCAGCCATCTGCTGCCGCCGGCGATGCTTGAGGCGTATGTCATGGAGGTACCAACTCCGCGCCTGGAGAATTTCCGCTACATGCTGCGCAGCGGGATGATGGGCTGGTTCACGCTGATGATGGACAGCACCAAGTGGACGCGCGAGCAGCATGACGTGGCGGCGACGGAACTTGCCACGTACAAAGCGAAGCTGCGTCCGCTGATCCGCCGGGCGGATCTTTTCCATGTAGGCCAGCGCGCTGACGGCATTCATTTCGACGGCATCGAGTATTTTGACAAGGCAACCGGGCAGGGCGTGCTGTTTGCTTTCCATGGCAGCGACGCTTCCTCCAGATCGCATGCCTTCGTGTTGAAGGGCCTGGAGCCTACGCGCGACTACCGCCTGCATTTCAACGACGGCAGTTCGCCAGACACGACGGTACGCGGCGACGCGCTGATGCGTGATGGCATAACGGTAAAGCTGCCTGCGCCCAACTCGTCGGAACTGGTATTCATCACCGCGGGTCCGGCCAATGCGCTGGTGACCCAGCCCGACGTAGTGGTGGCTGCCGCGCGCGGCTTCACCGACCCCAACCCGGCACTGGTGGCGATGATGCGCTCGGCGCTACTCAATACCGGCACGCAGATCGCGGCCACGGCCGACGGCACGGCCTATGTGCGCACGGGTGACATCCCCGCCGAGTGGTTGCGTGATTCTTCCGTACAGGTGGAGGCTACCTATCTTGGTTTTGCGCACGATGCACAGGTACAGGCACTGATCAAGGCAGTGGTGCAGCGCCAGGCCAAATACCTGCTGATCGACCCCTACGCCAATGCCTTCCGCGAGGATTATTCGATCTGGGAGCGGAAATTCGAACTGGACTCCCTGTGCTATCCCGTGCTGCTGGCGTGGAAGTACTACAAGGTCACCGGCGATGCTTCGATCTTTACCCGCGAAGTGCGCCAGGCGTTCCGCCGCGTGCTGGACACGATGGAAATCGAACAGAACCACGCCGCACGCAGCAAGTACGTGTTCACGTCGAAGACGGAACAATCAGGCCGCAACCCGGTGGCGCGGACGGGCATGATCTGGACGGGCTTCCGCCCTTCGGATGATCTTTCCACCTACAACTACCTGATCCCCGCCGAGATGATGGCGGTTCAGGCGCTGGGCGCGATGGCGGAAGCGGCGGACGTGATGCACGACGCATCGATGGGCAGGCGCGCGGCCAAACTGCGCAACGAGGTACACGAGGGCATCCAGAAGTACGGCATCGTCAAAGGGCCCGATGGCAAGCAGATCTACGCGTACGAGGTGGATGGCCTGGGCCACGCGCTGCTGATGGACGATGCCAACATTCCCAACCTGTTATCTGCGCCGTACTTCGGCTATGTGGGCGTTGACGATCCGATCTACCAGGCCACCCGCAGCTTTGTGCTGTCGCCTGCCAATCCGTATTACTACAGCGGCACGTTTGCCGCTGGCCTGGGCAGTCCCCATACACCGAAGGGCATGGTGTGGCCATTGGGCTTGCTGGCTGACGGCTTCACCACCAACGATCCCGCGCGGCAACAAGCCGTGCTACGGATGTTGCTGGCCAGCGACCCGGGCGATCATCGCCTGCATGAGTCCTTCAACCCGTCCAACCCAAAGATTCTCACCAGGGAGGATTTCGGCTGGCCCAATGCCTTCTTCACCGAATACATGGGCAAGTTGCGCGGCGCACCCGACCATCCAAAGCCCGCTAATTAAGCAGTAACCGGAGGTCGACTGCGTCCGCCATCGCCTGCATCCCCGCCGCATTCGGGTGCAGGTGGTCGCCTGAGTCGTAGCTTGGGCGTAGCGCCTGGTGATCGGAGGGATCACGCACCGCCTGCTCGAAGTCGACGACGCCATCGAAGGCGCCGCTGTGGCGTATCCATCGGTTGCAGGCCTGGCGGATCGCCTCGCGGGCGGGTGCGTAGTATCCCGCTCCCTTGTCCGGCAACAGGGTGCCGCCGATGATGCGAACGCCGGCACCGTGGGCCTTGGCGATCAGTTGCCGGTAACCGTCGATCATCGCTTGCGCGGTCAATGGCCTGTTGTCGGGTCCGGCATCGTTGCCGATGTCGTTGATGCCCTCCATCAGGATCACGGTGCGTACGCCGGCTTGGTCCAGTGCGTCATGACGGAATCGTTTGATGGCGCTGATGCCTTGCCAGAGGTTCGGCACATCGGAGAGTACGCGGTTGCCTCCAATGCCGGCGTCGACCACACCCATGGGATGGTGGTCGGTGGCGAGCCTGCGGGCCAGGGCGTCGGGCCAGCGCGCGTAGGCACTGGTGGGTGTGTTGTAGCCGTCGGTGATCGAATCACCAAAGGCCACCACGGTGCCGTGGGCAGCCGTGCTCACGTCCAGGCCGGACAGGTAATACCACGACGTGGTCGACTTGCCATAACCGGCCCCGTCGATGTCGTCCGCGTGATCGGACTCGGCCACGTAGGTCGTATCGAAGGCATCGGAATGCCAGGTCGACGCTTCCGTGGCCCGCGGCAGGTACAGGGAGACCAGCAGGTTTCCATCCGCTTCGACGCTCACCGGAATCGGATCACTAACCACTTCCCCACCGGCGGGAATAGTGAAAGTCGAGGCCTGGGCAACGGTTACCGCATGCCGCGAATCCGCCACCGCAGCCGCGCCATGGGCTTGCGTTGCAATGCTCACCTTGCCCACAAGCAACGGTGTGCTGCTGCGCAGATTCGACAGATGCAACCGCAACGACGTGCCGCCAATACTTGCATGCACCACCATGCGCAGCGTCTGGTCATGAAAGGCCGGGCCGCCCGCACTCATGCTTGGCGACCACGCGGCCACGTATCGACCGTTGGTGTCTTGCGCCGTTGCCGGCACGATACTGGCCGTCGCCATCAACAAACCGAACGCCCATCGCTTGAGTGTCATGGCAGCTCCGGTATCACAGTGATCGACTCGCCCGTACGCAGTGAAATCATCTTCGACCATTCCCCATGTTTCAGTGTGGTTCGCGTGCCCCCGACGCTGTGCACGGTAGCCTTGCTAACCCTGCCGTCACGCCAGGCAAGGTCCACCCGGAAGCCACCACGTGCGCCGATCCCCGTGACGCTGCCGGCGGCTGCCCATGCCGTGGGCAAGGCTGGTAACAACTCGATCAGGCCAGGGCGTGAATACAGCAGCATTTCCAGCATCGCCGTGGGCGTGCCGAAATTCGCATCGATCTGGAACGCATCGGTATCCTCGGTCAGCTTGTAGAAATCGAAGAAGTTCTGCGCTGTGCCGTTGCCGTGGTTCCGCGACGGGGCCAGGTTGGTCAGCAACAGCCGGTAGGCGTTGTCGGCGTTCTTCAGCCGTGCCCAGCAGATGGCACGCCAGGCGCACCCCCAGCCGTAACCGGTCATGCCTCGTGCCTTCAGCAGTTTGGTCACGCCGTCGATCAATGCCGGTGGGCTGCTGGCCAGTTGAATGCGGTCGCCGGGGAAGAATCCGATCAACGGCGAAAGATGGCGGTGCGTGGTTTCACCCAGGTTATCCGGCGACATCCACTCTTCCAGCCACCCGCTCTTGTCGCTCACCCGCGGCAGGTAGAGCCGTGCCTGCATCTGGCCGATCTTCGCGGCATAGTCGGCATCGCGGCGGAGCAGGGTGCTTGCCTGTCGGTAATTCCCGAACAGGTCCCAGATGAGTTCCTGCGCATAGGTATTGCCCTTGGTATTCTTCGGGCCTTGCTCCGGCGACCAGTCGGCATCGTCGACCAACACTTCAGACTTAAGCCCCGTAGAGGGGTCGGTCACGCTGATGGTGAGCAGCCGCGCTTCCCAGAACTCGCACGCACCCTTGAGCAGGGGATAGATGCGCGTCAGGTAATCGTGATCCGGTACGTACTGATAATGCTGCCACAAGCTGTTGCACAACCATGCGTTGCTCGCCGGATGCCACCACCAGCCGTTGCCGCCGTAGATATTGGTGGAGAATGCCACCGTCCAGCCGGCAAGCTTGCCCGAGCTATTGCGAAACCCGTTGCTGGGGTCGTTGAAGAATTGTCGCGTGATCGCCGTCCAGGAATCGACCTGCGCCAGGCAATAGTTCGCCAGGGCATCGAAGCATGAGGATAGTCCGGCCCGGTCTGGCAGCCAGTAATTCATTTGTATGTTGATATCGCTGTGATAGTCGCCCATCCACGGCGGCGCGTTATCGCCCAGCCATAATCCCTGCAGGCCGGTAGGCAGTTTGTCGCGCGAGCCGGCGATGGTGAGGTAACGACCGAATTGCAGGTAGCTTGCCTCGAGCTCAGGATCGACCCTGGCGTCGGCTTCGGCGCGCGCCTGCAGGCGCTTCCAGGTGTCCATGGCGCGCTGCTGTTCGCTCGACGCACCCAGGTCCATGCTCATGGTGTCGAACAAGCTTCGATAATCCGCGATGTGGGTGTGCAACAGCACCGGTGCCGAAGCCTTGCCGGCCGCTTCGATTTTCTGCTGAGCCCGAATAGATGGATCCAGCGCCGGGTCCCGGTATCCGGCGGCCACGTCCGGGGCGTAGTTGGTGCCGCCGCAGAAGATCACGGTCAGGCTTTCGCAATCGTCGAAGCGTAGCGTCGAGCCGTGGGTGTTCACTGTGCCTGACGAGGCGATGGCTTTGACGTGCGCCGCGTACTTCAGGCCGTTTGGCAGACCATCTTCGAAATGAAGGTAGGCCGTATCGCCATGGGTGGTCTCAGAGTGCGCGCCTTGCAGTTCAATGCTTCCGCTATGGCTACTTCCACCGCTTTGCGACAGATGCATAACGATCACATCGTCCGGATGGCTGGCAAAGATTTCGCGCAGGTAGGTGACGCCTCCCTTGCGATAGGAAACGCGCATATAGCCCTGGGCGAGGTCGAGTTCGCGCCGGTAGTCCGCGACGTTCGCAAGCTCATGACCTTCGACGGCAACGTACAGCTTCGCCAGCATCACCAGGCTGCCGAAATCCGACGTGGTGTAGCCGAACTGACCCTCAGCATCCAGCGCGGCATTGCGGCCGCCCAGCCACATCGAGCCGTCGGTAAGGTAAAGAAAATCGCGAGCGGGATCGCCGCCCACCAACGCGCCCAGGCGGCCATTGCCGATGGGCAGGCCTTCGCGGAGCACGTTCGACTCCGCCGCAGGCGTGTTGTACCAAAGTTTGAGCTTGTCACCCGCGGTGGCCGGAAGCGTGCCGGCGGGGCGTCGCACGGGCCCGGGCGCCGCGAAGGTGGATAAACCCAGTAACGGCAGCAATGCCGCGGTGGCGCCCGCCGCCTTGAGGAACTGGCGACGGGCATTCAGGTCAGCACTTCGATGGGTCATTTCAGAACGATGGCCGTCCGCAGGTTTGGGTCGTGTTGTCCCATGGCCATGGCGAATCGACCAACGGCGCCACCACGATACGATCAAGGTCCGGAGCATAGCCGCTGGCGTTGCCAAACTCGATGGTGTTCACTCCTGCCTTCAGCGCAACCTTGATCACCGCAGGCACCGGATCATCGAACGTGCTTCCGTTCAAATCGAGCGAACGCGGCGACCGGCCGTTGACGGTCATCACCAGGGTGCGCACGCCGCTGGTTTCGTAATCGATTTCCAGTTGATACACACCTGCCGTCGGCACGGTGACGTTGCCGAAGGTCACGGTGTTCGCAGCGCCGCCGCCGATATTGCCCGCCTTGGAAAGGCCCGAGGCATAGTTGCTGAAGCCTGCCGTTACTGTACCGTTTAAGGTCGCCGCTTCCGCCTCGTAGGTCGTGGTGGTCGGCAGGGGTGTATCGCCGTTGCCGCTGATGACGATGCGATCCAGATCCGGCGGATAACTCGTGGGGTTGCCGAATTGAATGGCATTGAAGCCCGCCTTCAGGCACACCGGCACCGTGCTTGCCGAAGGCAGCTGGAAGCTTGCGCCGCCGGAATTGAAGGTCTGGAATGAACCGTCGCCGACCTTGTACAAATAGGAACGCAATCCCAACACCAGCGAGTTGACCTGCATCTGGTATACGCCGGTACGGCGCACATAGACGTTGTTGAAGGTCACGGTATTGCCGGCGCCTAGCCCCAACCCACCCACCTTATTACCACCCGAACAGCCGATGCAGCTGTAAGTGGCAGCGCTACCGGCGAGCGTTGCGGCTTCGGCTTCGTAACTGGCCGTAGGCACCGGCGGCGCATGACCGACGGTTGGCCAGACCTTCAACAGCTGCACGCCATGGCCTTCCAGGCGCGTTGTGTACTCGCCTACCGATCGGCCCAGTTCCTGATGGGTCCACAGATTACGCATCTGCCGCGCACCCACCAGCCCGAGCTCGCGCCATGGCACGCTGGCCATCGTCGGCGTCGCATTCATGTTGAACAAGGCCACGACATAACTACCGTCGCCCAGGTCGGTCAGCCACACCTGCTGGTCGCCGCCGACGACCTGCCTGGCAGGCTTGCCGGACTGATCCACGGCAAGCACTTCGTCGTTGGTTGCCAGTTGCTTGCCGAAGGCATCGATCTTGGTCAGGTCGCCACCCAGGTACAGCGGTGCATTGGCAATCGACCATAGTGTCATCGCCGAACGTTTCTCGTCGTTCGTCAGGCCATCGAGGGCGCCATCGCCGATATCGAGCGAATCCAGGTCGTTCCAGCCCAGCTTCACACCCGTCGCTTCCTGCCAGGCTGGCAGGTCCCGGAAGCGTTTGTAGATACGCGCCCAGTCGGTGAGGGTGGCGCAACGGCCTTCGCACTCCACATCGTCGTCGATACGGCGTGCATTGGAGAATTGCTGCCAGGTGGCGAGATAGTCCTGGTCCACTGCCCAGGAAACCGTGAGCCAGATCGGCCGCCCGCTTTTAGCGATGGCCTTGGACCATGCCTGCACATCAGCCAGGTTGTTGATGCTCAGGTCGTCGCTATAGGAGCCCGGCGTGACGCCATCGAGTTTGATGAAATCCACGCCCCAGGAGGCGAACAGCGCCACCACCGAATCCATGTATTCCTGTGCACCGGGCTTGGAGAAGTCGATCTTGTAGTGATAGGGCGATGTCGTCCCCGGTGTGCCAAAGGCGTTACCCGCCGTATACGGCACCGCCAGGATGTCCTGGATGTGATACGGCGTGCCCAGGATCGGCGAGTTGGCAAGTACAGCCGGCTCCTCGACACCGGGAATCCAGTAGATCCCCGCCTTCTGGCCGTTGTGATGAATGTGGTCGATCAGGGCCTTGATGTCGGGGAATTTCACCGTATCGGGAATAGGGCGGCCATTGGTGTCGAAACTGCCCTGCCAGCCGGAATCCATGTTGATGTAGTTGAAGCCGTGGGCTCCAAGGCCCGACGACACCATGGCGTCGGACTGCCTGATGACATTGGCCTGGGTGAAGAAGGCATTGTCGATCGTCTGCTGGCTGAAGGTGCTCCAGCCCAGATAGGGCTTTTGCGCCACGCCGTTGACTTGCGCACCGGCGACCGAGGCCACGGCCAGTAGTCCGCAGGCCACCGCGCAGCGCGGCAGCAACGGCGACATGGCCCGTTTCAATGAGAGCGAAAGGTTCACGAGAGTCATCCCTTGAAAGACATGCAACGCACGCGATGGACGCCCATCGGAACGCACTTGCGTTGCGATGACGTAGTATTGTAATACAATAAAAAAGTAGGCCGCAGGACTTCCGCTGTCAACGGTTTCTGAAGTTACCAATCGAGGTAGTCAGCCCGAACATCGTCCACGGCTCTCACGAAATGCTGCACTGCAACTTGCCGCTGCACGAATACTACTATTATAAAATATGACAATTAGATCGCGTCACCCAGGTTGGTAACGGGGAGGACCGGGCACAGCGCAAACGCCATCAGGTCGTATGCCGTGTCCGGATTTGAGGGGTATTCCACAATAATTAGAAGGGCGTTCCATGAAGCGAACCAAGATGGCTCTCTCAGTGGGTCAAGCACTGGCGGCGATGGGGATCGCATGCCTGCTCGGCTATAGCGGGCAAGGGCACGCGCAGGCGACAGCAGACGCGCCAGCGGCCAGCTCTACAGCGCCGGTGCCGCCAAGTCCGGTCGACACTACAAAGAAACCGGACGACAAAAAAGTAACCGAGCTCAATACGGTGACGGTCACCGGTCAGCTTGCCGCGCTTCAACGCGCCCAGGCCATCAAGCGGGATTCCGTCAACGTCGTGGATTCCATTTCCGCGGAAGAAACAGGCAAATTCCCCGATCCGAACGTCGCCGACGCCCTGCAGCGCGTGCCCGGCGTATCGGTGAACCGCAGTGGTGGTGAGTCCAGCCAGATCGCCGTGCGCGGCTTCGGCCCGGAATTCGTCGCCGTCACGATCAACGGCCGGCAGATGGCCACGGCATCAGGTTCGCGCGCGTTCAACTTCGACGTGCTGCCTTCGGAAATCATCAACGTCGCCCAGGTCAACAAGACTTCATCGGCCAACATCCCCGAGGTCGATATCGGCGGCGTGGTGGACATCCAGACCGCGCGGCCCCTTGATTTCAGCGGTTTCCACGGCGCATGGAGCGCGGCCGGCGTGAACAGCAACCTGACCGGCGACTGGGCAGGCAAGACCACGCCCAAGGCATCGCTGCTGGGCGGCTGGACGAACGACGACCACACCTTTGGTGTTCTTGCCTCGGCGATGTACTACAAGCGCAAAGACACCCAGATCAACACCCAGGCCAACTCCTGGTACACCAACCAGAATATTTCGCAGCTGTCGGGACTGGCCAACCCCAACTACACGAACGTCGCCGTTCCCGAGACGCTCGCCAGCAATATCCTGGACGAGACGCGCACCCGCAAGGGCTTCAGCACGGCAGTGGACTGGCGGCCGACCGACAAGCTGACCTTCCAGCTTGATAGCCTGTATTCCAGCTACAAAGTGGACAAGCTGGAGCACGAGTTCGGCGAGTACGGCAACACGGGCGACATCCAGTCGCTCACCACCGATGGCAACGGCACCGTGACGCAGTTCGTGCGCAAGGGTGAAGGCCCCAACGTGATGGCGAATGACTATGTCGTGTCGTCAATTCCCAGCTACGAGAAAAGTTTCCAGAACGGCCTGAACGCGGCGTACCAGATCGACGACACCACCAAGCTCAGCGTGGATGTGTCCAACTCCAAAGCCTGGAACAAGGAAAGCCCCGACGGCTACTTCCTCGTGGTCGGTGCCAAGAACTTCGGCACCAATCCCACCTGGACCAACAACGGCAACAGCGAGCCGCCGTCCTATAGCAACATCCTGGCTCCGGACAACTTCAACAACCTCACGGCGCATTGCTGCAACGCCGGTGGCCAGACGAACGACGTCACCAACAACGTCAAGCAGTACAAGATCGACTTGACCAAGGCCTTCGACGGGCAGTTGCTTACCGAGCTCGACTTCGGCATCCAGAAGACCGATCAGTCAGTGAAGTCGGTAAGCCTGAGCACGCCCAACGGCATCCTCTGCAATGCTTATTGCGGCTACACGATTTCCGCTCCGGCAGACGCCATCGGCGCGTATCTCTACACACCGCCGTCGCCGATCCATGGCGTGTCCTCGCCGGGCGTGCCGGACCAGTGGATCCAGTACGACGGCCAGAAGTACCTGGCATGGCTGGCGACGCCCGCGGCGTACAACCAGCTGACGCCGGAGAAGAGGGCGGCACTGCTGGCAGGCCTGGCAGCAAACGGCGGAACCTTGGGGTCCGCAGTGAATCCCGGCAGCTTCAACAAGGTCTCGGAGAACCAGAAGGCGTTCTATGCCAGGGCCCTGTTCGGCGGCAACTTCGGTACGATGCCCTGGCAGCTGGACCTGGGCGTGCGCTACCTGAACATCACCTCCGAGAGCGTCGCGATCAACCAGCCGCCAGCGACCCTCACCATCGACCCGAACGACACCAGCAACGGCCAGGTGACCTACGGCCCGCTGGCGCCGCAGCAGGCCGATGGTGGCTACCACCGGTGGCTGCCCTCGATGAACTTCAAGCTGAATCTGCTTGACGACCTGATCTACCGCTTCTCGGTGTCCAAGACCCTGACCCCGCCGGAGCTGAGCAACCTGTACTACAGCAAGAGCTACGGCACGCGCCCGAACTCGCTGACCATTTCCCAGGGTAACCCGCAGCTGCAGCCGTATTCCTCGCGGAACTACGACATGGGTCTGGAGTGGTACGTGAACGACGCCAGCTACTTGGCGCTGGAAGGGTTCTACAAGAAGGTCAGCAACTTCAGCACCTTGATCAGCTCGCCGTTCCCGTTCCTGACCAACGCCAACACCGGGCAGCCGTTCATCTGGTCGCTGACGCAGCCGGTGAACCTGAATTCGTCCAACATCTACGGCGCAGAGTTCACCTTCAACTACCAGTTCAAGAATGTCCTGCCGGCGCCGTTCGACGGATTGGGAACGGCCGTGAACTACACCAAGGTGAAGAGCAGCACATCGCTTGGGCCCAGCGAAATCTCGGCGGGCGGCAAGTTTGCCGTGCCGGGCATCGGCGATTCGGCGAACGCGAGCGTGTACTACGAGAAGGGTCCGATACAGGTGCGACTGGCCTATAACTGGCGCGGAAAGTACCTGGAAAGCATCGCCTATGGCTCGGGTGCCAACCCCGCCACGCGCAGCGCCTACGGCCAGGTGGACCTGAGCGCGAGCTACCAGGTCAACAAGTTCCTGTCGGTATTCGCGTCGGGCACCAACCTGACCCACCAGCATCTGTACGACTACTCGGTTTACCGGAACCGGTTCCTGTATGCCGAGGCGGATGGCACCGTCTATACCGTGGGCGTGCGCGGAACCTTCTGACATCCACCTCACGCGGGAAGGCTCCATGAATCGATGCTGTAATGCTGTATTGGGGCTTTTGATCGGCGCGTTGCTTTCGGGCAACGCGCCGGCCGCTCCCGCACCAGCCCCCGCCGATGCGCACAAGCTCACCATCTCGCAAGGTGAGTTCCAGCTTGACGGCAAGCCGTTCCGGATCATCTCCGGCGAAATGCACTACACCCGTGTCCCACGCGAGTACTGGCGCGATCGCCTGAAGATGGCCCGGGCGATGGGCCTTAACACCATCACCACCTATGTGTTCTGGAACGCCCACGAAGCGACACCGGGACACTACGATTTCAGCGGCCAGAACGACGTCGCCGAATTCATTCGCGAAGCGCAACAGGAAGGCCTTTATGTGATCCTGCGTCCAGGCCCTTACGTTTGCGCGGAATGGGAATTCGGTGGCTTTCCCGCGTGGCTGCTGAAGGATCCAGGCATCACGATCCGCAGCACGGATCCGAAGTTCATGCAGCCGGTGCAGCACTGGATGCACCGCCTGGGCCAGGAACTGGCGCCGCTGCAGCTGGCCCGCGGCGGCAATATCATCGACGTGCAGGTGGAAAACGAATACGGCAGCTTCGGTAAAGACTCCGCCTACCTGGAGCAGATTCGCAAGGCCATCGTCGATGGCGGCTTCGACAAGTCGCTGCTGTCCACCTCGGACAGTGCCGAAACACCGGGGACGCTACCGGGCCTTCTCGAAGTGGTGAATTTCGGCGTTGGCCATGCGCGCGAGAAGTTCGCGAAGCTCCACACATGGCAGGCGACTGGCCCCTATATGGCCGGCGAATACTGGGTGGGTTGGTTCGACCACTGGGGCGCACCGCACCACGTGGCCGATGCAAAGAAGGTGGCCGATGAACTGGCCTGGATGCTGCAAAAGGGCTATTCGGTCAATTTCTACATGTTCCACGGCGGCACCTCGTTCGGCTGGATGAACGGTGCCAACTGGGACGACGACAGCTACCAGCCAGACGTCACCAGTTACGACTACGACAGCCCTCTGGATGAAAGCGGCCGACCCACGCCGAAATACCGCGCGCTTCGTGAGGTGATCGCCAAGGCCACGGGAGCGACCTTGCCTCCGGTGCCGGCCACGCCGGCGACCCAGGCCATCAGTGGAGTGAAGCTGGGTGAATCCGCCTCGCTGTGGGACAACTTGCCAACGCCTGTAGCCTCGCACGATCTCAAGACCATGGAGGCCTTCGACCAGGCCTACGGCGACATCCTTTATCGCAAGCACATCGACACCAACGCCACTGGCAAGATGAAGGTCGACGGACTGCACGACTATGCGCAGGTCTATGTCAACGGCAAGCGGATCGGCACGCTCGATCGGCGCCTGAAGCAGGACACCCTGGCGGTAAAGCTTGCCAAGGGCGACACGCTGGATGTGCTGGTGCAGAACGATGGGCGCATCAATTTTGGCGAGCATCTGCGCAATGAGCGCAAGGGCATCCTGGGGTCGGTAAGCGTGCAGGGGAAGGCGCTATCGGACTGGCAGATCTATTCGCTGCCGTTCAACAACACCGATGCGTTGCCTTACGCCCATGCACCATGCAAACACGCGCCGTGCTTCTATCGCGGCAGTTTCGATGCGCCGGTTTCCGGAAGCGCTTCGGCGGATACCTTCCTGGACACCAAGGGCCTGGGCAAGGGCTTTGTCTGGCTCAATGGCCGTCCACTAGGACGCACCTGGAGCATCGGCCCGCAGCGCACCCTCTATGTGCCGGGCGCATGGCTCAAACCAAGCGGCAATCAACTGGTGGTGCTGGACCTGCTCGTGGAAGGCCAGCCGGTGCTCAATATGTTGAAGCAACCCAACCTTGGAACGACGACCGTCAAGGTCCCTTAAAGATGGAGAATGGCTGATGATGAATCCCCGTGCCACATGGCTACGTACCGCCGCCTCGTTCGCCTTCGTATCCGTACTTTCGGCCGGCGTCGCTGCCACCGGCGCGGACAAGGCGAACGGTCCCTTGCCGCAGATGGGTTTCAATAACTGGAATTCCACGCATTGCCGCGACGAGTTCAACGAAGCCATGATCCGCGGCATCGCCGACAAGTTCATCAGCCTGGGCCTGAAAGATGCCGGCTACACCTATGTGAACGTGGACGATTGCTGGGCCAACTGGCAGCGCGACAAGGACGGTGCGTTGCAGCCCAATCCAAAGCGCTTTCCGAGCGGCATCAAGGCGCTGGCCGCTTACGTCCACGAGCGCGGTCTGAAGTTCGGCCTGTATTCAAGCGCCGGTACATCCACCTGTGAGCCCTTGCAGGAAAACCGTGGTTTTCCCGGTGGCCTGGGCCACGAGAAACAGGACGCAGCGACATTCGCATCCTGGGACGTGGATTACCTGAAATACGACAACTGCAACAACAATAAAGTCGATGCCCACAAGCGCTACCTGGACATGGCCAACGCTTTGCGCGCCACCCATCGGTCGATTTTCTTCAGCATGTGCGAGTGGGGCGAGAACAAGCCGTGGCTATGGGCGGGCAAGCCGCCGGTCTCGGCACAGTCCTGGCGTACCACCGGTGACATCACCGACACCTATGCCTCGATGCTGAAGATCTTCAAGCAGAACGTGGTGCTCGATAAGTATGCCTCGCTGGGTCACTGGAACGATCCGGACATGCTCGAAGTGGGCAATGGCGGCATGACGGATGTCGAGTACCAGAGCCACTTCAGCCTTTGGTCGATCATGGCCGCGCCGCTGCTGGTGGGCACGGACCTGCGCACGATCAAGCCCGACGCGCTGAAGATCCTGCTGAACAAGGAAGTGATCGCGGTGGACCAGGATCCGCTGGGTGTGCAGGGTAAGCAGGTGCGTGACGCCAAAGGCATCCATGTGATCGTGAAGCCGATGAAGGATGGCAGCCGCGCCGTGGCTGTGTTCAACGAAACCGATGCCGCGGTTGACGCTAGCGTGGCAGCCAGCGAGATTGGCTTGAAGGCGACTGCCAAGTACAAGGTGCGCGATCTTTGGCAGCACACGGACGCCAGCGGAGACGGCTCGATCAAGGTGAACCTGCCGGCACATGCGATTGCCATGTACCGCATCAGTCACGACTGACGTTCGAGTACTGACAACAAAAAGGGCGGACAGTGACCTGTCCGCCCTTTTTCTTTTGCGACATCCGTTCGATCAGTGCGTGCTTCCCAACACGACCTGTGTGTCCGGGCTCGTCGGCGCCGCCACCTTCACGACACCCTGCAGGCGATTCATCTGCACCGAATAGTCAGCCGGCACGGTATATGGATTGCCCGCGCCATCGGCCACGTGCTGGGAAATGAACGCGTTGCCGGTGCCTTGCCACAGGTAAGCGTCGCCTGCGGTGTTGGTCCAGAACATATCGGCCAGGCCGTCGCCGTCGAAATCCTCGATGGTGGCAAGGGCGTAGCCGGCCGGAGCATTCATGGTTTTCTGGCTTGCCACGGTGGTGCCGTCCATTACCCACCAGCGCAGCTTTCCGGTGGCGGCGTTGAGCCAGATCAGATCGGTCTTGCCGGAGCCGGCGATCTCGCCGGCGCCTTCCAGGCTGAAGCCCGCCGGGTAGGTGCCGCCGTCGGTCTTGGTGAAGCCGCCCTTGCCGTTGTTGACCCAGTAGTTGATGTCACGCTTGGGCCCGGTCCAGACGATATCCAGGATGCCATCGCCGTTAAGGTCGGCCAGGCGCGGGGTGAAGCCGGCGGGCGCATTGACCGTCTTGGCGACGGCCTTTTCGCAGTCGAGGCTGTCCAGACGGCCGAACTTGATACTGCCGCTGCAATCGATGGTCCAGAACGACAACTTGCCGGTGTTTGAGTTGAGCCAGACTTCCTGTGACTTGCCCGAGTCGTCCACTACACCCGCACCTACCAGGCTCCAGCCGTCCGCGTATGGGAAACGGAAATTGATCCAGCCGTAGCTATAGATGGCCAGGTTCATGGTGTTGTCGGTGGGGTTGTCGCTTTCCATCACCGTCTGTCCCGCCAGCACGCCGCTGAAGATATCGAAGGGAATAGCCTTGACCTGATCGCCCGGCTGCAGGCCATCGACTATCTGCCCCGCCCGTGACTGCGGCGCCCAGGTATCGCTGTCAAGCACGGTGCTGCCGTTCATTCGCACAAACGTGGTGTTGCCCGTGCCAGGGCCCACCAGCAGCAGTGTGCTCTTACCGTCCAGAATGGAGTTCAGGCCCACGCCGGGGTTGCCGCTGTCCTTGGAAAAGGCAACGTCCCAGGTCTGCGGGATGGTCTTGTTGCGTGCGAATTGCGCGGACACCGCGTTGGCGAGGTTCGTCACATTGACCGAGCCCAGGCCCGTCGCATAGTCGTAACCCTTGCCCGCCTTCCAGGCGGTGGCCAACGAAACCCGGCCGCCGTCGCTGACCACGCCATAGTGCTGGCCGGGCTTGACGTAGCAGTCGCCGGTACCGGCAAAACACGGCACATCGTTGTCACCGGTGGCCACGTCGTGGAACACGCAGCTGGTGTCGTTGGCCTTGCAGCCGGCTGCCGGGCTGGCGACAGTGCCGTACTGCCTGCGTGCCAGGCCGTAGAGCGTCGGGCCGACATTGCCCAGGCGACCGCTGCTGGCCTGGTTCACCAGTGCCTGCACACCCGCCATGGCCGGGGCGGCGAACGAGGTGCCACCGGCGCTGTTGTAGATCGAGTCGGTGGGATCAAGGTAATTGCAGGGCGTGCCGCCCTCGCTGGTGTCGGACATGCAGAAGATCAGCGCATGGCCGTAGATGCCATTGGCCGAGAACAGCGATACATCCGGCGTGGCGCGCGTGACATTCTGGTCCAGGCCGGCGATGCCCTGTTGCCAGGTGGGTTGCGACCAGTAGTAGCTCGGACCGCCGCTGCCGCCGGCGGTATTGAGGAATTGCGAACCATCATCGGAGTTGCAGGCCGTGTTCGGGTCGGCGTAGCCCAGGATGGCATCAAGCTGCCCACTGGCGCACGAGTCGTTCCAGGTCTGCTCGGGGATGTAGCTGAGCGCGCTGGCGCCCAACTCACCGTTGCCGGCCAGCCAGTACTTTTTGGTTTTCTTGTAGTCGTTGAAATCGGTACCGCCCACGGACACGTTATAAGGCGTGCTGCCCAGGCCGTTGACGGCGATGCCGAACGTGGCTGCCGCCTGGTTCTGGTCACAGGCCGCCGAGCCTGCGTCACCGGACGAGACAAATACCGTTACACCCTCCGCGGCGGCCGTCGCCCATAGCGAAGTGGCTTCGTCGATGTCACCCACCGCGGCGCTCACCAATTCGCACTCGCCATAGCTCAGGCTCAAAATTGGTGGCGGGGAATCCTGCTCCAGCAGGTTCTGGGCAGCCAGGAACGCGCCAAAGTCCGCACCGCTGTCCAGGCACGAAGCTAAAGTGACATTGGCATCGGGTGCTGCGGCGCCCGCCCATTCGGCGTCGAGCGCGGCTTCGCCTTCATCGCTATTGGTGCCCGGGTCCGCACAACTGGTGTCGCCGGCGAACCCCGCCGGATGCAGCTGGGTAAACACACCCTGGGCATCGGCAGGGAGGAACACCTGGCGGAACGTGGCGACATCGGCATCAAGCACGTTGGTCCGCTCGAGCACGGCCACTGTCTGGCCGGCGCCGCGCACGGGCGAGGCCTGGTTCCATAGCGGGCTTACGTTGTAGATCGTGGCGAAGTCCGCGGGCACCAGATCGAAGAAGGTCTCGCCCTGGAATACGAAGTTGAAATCCGACGACGGGCTCCCGGCGGCCACCCACTCACCCTTCTTGTTGCGCTTGACCGGCTGGACGTTCTTCACCTGCGGCTTGGGGAAGAAATCGGTGAGCGAGGCGACACCGCGGACCACCGGCGTCAGGGCGGTGGGGAGCTTCTGCTCCACTGCATTGGCGAAGTGGGTCTCGCCGTTGGCGCTGTAGCGGTGCATGGTGGTGCCGAAGGCGCGCTGCACCGAGCCCACGGAGCCTGAGAACCGGACGCGCATGCCATCGGCGGAAATATTCTTCACGCCAAGACCTTGCGAGCCCAGCCAGCTCTTCACCGCGGCGATGTCCTGCTTGTTCGGGCCGAACTGCTCGCCTACCTGTTTGGCCGTCAGCCACTTATGGAAGTTAGGCGAGGCCGGGTTGTTCAGCGAGGCGAGGTAGGCATCGAAGCGCTGCTGCTGGTCGGCGCTGCGCTTGAGCACCAGGGTCATCGACGGGATCACCGTCGTCGTTGCCATGGGGCCTGAGTCCATGCTTGTGCTCACCCTCAGGGGCACGCTGCCCGGCAGGATGGTCATCTTGTTCGTGTCGATGGACTTGGCGAGCAGCGGCGTGGTGTTGGTGCTGCCTGCCGTGTCGGGCAAGGCGTAGGCGTCGTGCGCCGCGCCTGCCGCCACCACAAGGACAGCGCCGGCCAGCCAGGGCCTGAACGTAGTTGCTGACATAGTACCCCCGAAGGAAAAGCCTTGATTAACCTCAGTTTGTGCCCAGCCCCTGACGGGACTGCCCCTCGGCACCAGCGCCCACATGACACGCGTTCGTGTGGTTCTTCGAGATTAGCTTTACATCCTTGCGAAAGTCACACACGCTCAACTGGCTCAATTCTCACCGGCTTCTCACCACGCATGATGTCGCGCATCCGAACCTGGCTGGGCAATACACCGATCACCGATCCGGTCGACCGGCGCAACGCGATGTTCATGCAGCTGTTGCTGGTGTTCGAAGGCCTACGCATTCCCGCCACCAAGCTTTATCTCTTCTCGCTGCACTGGTCGTACCTGCAGGAACACTTCTATAGCAAGGCCCGCATCGGGGCGCCGGCGGCGCTTACGATCGACATCGGCACGGACCTGGCGATGACGGTATCGGCCTGGCTGGGTTTCTACCTGATCCGTGCCGGACGCTTCCCGCTGGCCGTGTCGCAGTATGTGGCCACGATGCTGGGCTCCGGCGCCGTGGCCTACGCCGCGTTCGGCTACCACGCCACTGACGGCAACCTTACCCTGATGATGATCCTGGCACTGAGCGGCATGATGCTTGGTCGCAAGGCCTTGTGGCTTACCTATGCCGCCATTGCGCTGATCCTGATCATGAGCGTCGATCCGCTCAAGGCGTCGGGGGCGAGCCATGTGCCCTCCCTGGTGCTGGATATCTACAACCTGCTGCCGATGCGGGCGCTCACCAGCTACCTGCTGATCGCCATCATCGTCGACCGCAGTATCTACGCCTTGCGCGAAAGCCTGCTCGAATCCGACCGACGCCGCCAGCAACTGGTGGGGGAGATCGCCGAACGCGAGCGCACGCAGGAACAGCTGCTGCACTCGCAGAAGATGGATGCGGTGGGCAAGCTTGCCAGCGGTGTCGCTCACGATGTCAACAACGTCTTCGACATCATCCTTGGCTTCTCGACCGAGCGTGACCGCCTGCAGCCGGACGAAAAAAGGTTGGACGACAACACCCAGGCTGTCGCCGATGCACTGGAAGGCATCGAGCTGGCGGCGCGCCGCGGGACGGCCGTGGTCCGCAAGCTGCTTAACTTCAGCCGGAGCGACGTGACCCACACCGAGGTGTTCGATGTGGTCGCCACCTTGCGCGACCTCCGGCCGCTGATGCGGCAATTGCTTCCGGCGGGCTGCCAGCTTGCCCTGGAATTGCCAGCGGACACGTGGACGATCCGCTTCGACCGCAGCCAATTTGAACTTGCCATCATCAACCTGGTCACCAATGCGCGCGATGCCATGCCTGATGGTGGGATGTGCACGGTGTCGCTCCAGGCCGGACACAATAACGTGACGCTGAGCGTGCAGGACACCGGCATGGGCATGTCCGAGGCCACCCGGGTCCGGATCTTCGATCCCTTCTTCACCACCAAGCCAGCCGGGCAGGGCACGGGGCTTGGATTGAGCGTGGTGCATAGTCTTGTGGCGCAAGCTGGTGGTCACACCTCGGTGCAGAGCACGCTGGGGCAGGGCACGTGCATCCGTCTGCAATTGCCGCTGGCTGTGCCGCCCGACCAGGCAACGATCCGCGCCCCATGGCAAGCGGCTGCCGCAAACGGGCCGTAACCGCGTCTCGTGGTGCCAGTCAGGCTTCCAGGATGTAACCGGTGCCGTGGACAGCATTGAGCGGGAGCGGCTCGCCCAGCGCGGCCAGCACCTTGCGACGCAACCGATGCACCATCGAATCCAGCCGGTGGGGATCGAAGGCATGGATGTCGTCGGTGAGCACGGAAATCAGGTCCTCGCGCGAAACCACTTCGTCGGCATGTTGCAGCATGGCCTCTAGCAGGCGGCGCTCGCTCTTGCTTAGCATCACGCGGGCACCGGAGGGTGAGAGAAGGAACCACTCATCGGGGCTGAGCGCCCACTTGCCGCGCGCGACCGAAGGGGAAGGGTGCAGCCGGCGCGCGACGCTATAAAGCGTGGCCACCAGCACGTCGATCTCGACGGGCTTGGACAGGTACGCGTCGGCGCCCTCGAACAGGCCACGTACCCGGTCTACGCTGTCGCCGCGGCCGGTAAGCATGACGATGCCGGCATCGGGCATCGTCGCGCGCAGCGACCGGGCAACCTCGAAGCCGTCGGCGTCGGGTAAACCGACGTCCAGCACAAAGATATCCGGCGGCCCTTGCCGCACAGCTTCGCGTAACTGGGCGGCGCTGCCGGTAGCCACCACCTCAAAGCCGAACTGCGCCAGCTTTGGCGCCAGGATGCGGTCGCGGAGCAAGTCGTCGTCTTCCAGGAGCACCAGCCGCAAGGGGCGTCCCGGCCCGGTAGGATCCGGGTTCAATCTCGTCACAACATGACCTCGGCTCGCTCGGGCCAGAAATGTGGTCCCAGGCGTCGAGCTTGCCTTCCTCCGCATATGAAATCCAGCAGAAGCGCTCATCCCAGAAAATCGGTAGCATCGGGCCCTTCAGACGTGGGCAAATCGCGCTGGTCGACAAAGGGGGCTCACATGTATCCACGCATCATAAAAGCCTTGTTGCCGAAGCGGATGCCCCATGCCATGGGCCTGGTCGCGATGCTTGGCCTGCTGCCGGCCATGGCCTTCGCATCTCCTCCGCAAGGCGAGTGGCGGGGCATGATCAAGCAAGCGAACACTGATGTCGCCGTACAAGTGAGTTTCCATGGTCAGGCGGCGGACTTTCATTTCAATGCACCTTTTACGTGCGATGTGCCGGCCTGGTTCGTGAAGGACGACGGCTTCTCGAATGTCTACAGCTTTGCCGCATCCAAGCATGGTGGCCGCTTCTGCGACGAACTCTTGGGCCGCAAGCTCACGTTCTTCATGGCTTCCCAAGGTCGCCTGACGACCGCATTCGATTCGGCCAATGCCAAGTGGCACGGCGTACTCAGCCAGCCGTAACTCAGGGAAGGGGCTCGGCGCAGGCGTCAAGATCTTGCGATTTGCTTCGGCCGCTTCTACTTCCGATGATGGAGACAAATGCGCCGCAGAATGCTTCTGGCTCGAAGCAGACATTGTCGATTCGAGGTACTTCGCCTTGATTACGACTTAGGGCAGAACTTCAAATGGATAGGATTTTATTGATGAAATGGTGGCGGGCGTTCTGGAGCGGGTTCGACACAAGGGGGATATTAATTTCTCTTGCGTTTTTCGCATTACTTGGGTGGAGCGTCACCACCCACTCTAAACTTCTCAGCATCATAATGGGGATCATGTACCTGTTATGGCTGGTCGTAGGCTCTGCGGTGGTTACTTGGCGTAGGTGGCAAGCTGGAAGTCACGACGCAAAGCGCTAGCTCAGGCTGCATGCGACCCAAAGCGGCCCCAGCGTACGAAGTTCAGTTGCTAACACCCGGTCGAAATCAGAAGAATTGCAATGAAAACACTCCTTGAAAACAACCGCGCCGTACTTGATGGGCGCATTGCGATTCTGCAAGAGCAGATAGACGAACTGCAGACCAGGCTTCGGGAGCTGATGGATCAGCGTCATGCATTGGATGATTTGGAACCCGCAGTTGACCCAGGCGCGCTCGATGAATGACGTTGCGTCAAAAATGGGGATTCATTTGCGCAGTCGGCCTTAGCTTCATGCCGATGAAAGGAACTGCCGCCGCGATTGATTGGCCCGATCTGCCCAAGGTATGTTTCGTCAGCGGCCGTCCAGCCACTTCCGCTGACCTAAACAGGGCTGCGCAACCTTCATGCTAGACCAGACAAAAGCGGGCCGGACAGAAATTTCCGACGGAGTGCCCCTGGGCATCGACATCCCTCAATACGCGTGGCTCGTTGATGAAACGTCTGGCATGAGGACGCCCGTGATCCTGATACAGGCAGAAGAAAGTGCGGGGATAAAGACCATCGGCTACAAAGAAGTGAACTCACATTCCCTGGGGGTTGCTCTTCTAATTGACATGATTCTTTTAGGCAGGAAGAAGCCAGGTCACTAAGGACGGTGTATTACGCCCCTCCGGAACGAAGAGGTCATCGATCCAGAAGGACCGCGGCAACGCTAGGGGCGTATCGTAGAGTTGAAAAAGGGGGCGGGGAGCATGAAGAAACATCGGCGGTCCCAGAAATGGTTGATCGCGGTCATGGGGGTCATGTTCCTTCTAGCCGTCATCTTTTGGATGTATGCGGTAAGCGGGTTTTCGTTGGCATTCCTCCATTGTGATGCAACTTTTTCTCTCGACGCCAAGCTCCTTCGATGCCGAAGGCCGGTGATCTTCCTTTTGCTGTTCTGGGCCTGCGTTATTGCTGGCGTCGGCTTAGGTGCTACGGCGCTGTTGCGTACGCTGATCAGAAGGCGAAGGTCTTAAGTATGGGATCCATCAGCTTGGAGAGCTGCGAAGTGTTTGCTATTCATTCTTCTTCGTCTTCGAGGGTGCTTCGATTCCTTGACCGAAAGGGCGACTCGTTCATCGTAGAAATCGAATCGTTCAATGTTACGGCGAGGCAATCGGTATCAGCTTTTGCTGTCTATGAAGATTTGCCTGGCTGGATGGAAGACTTGGCCACTCACAAAATACCTTGGGTGGACTCAAAGGACTGGGCAACTCTTGAGGGAGATTTCATTATTTCCGCTACGTGTGGCTCAAGTGGATTAGTGGTATTTAACGTCAGCCTTAGGGGGTGCCCTGGCGGTGCCGAGGAATGGCGGGTATCGGTTGGGCTGAGCAGCGAGCTGGGGCAATTGCAGAACCTTGCCAGGGCTGCACGTCAATTTTTCGAGGGCTAGCCTGCCTAGGCCGTCACTAAGCGTCGGTTCTCGGAGTCTCGCCCGTTGTCGATAGAACCTTGCAGGACAACATGGAAATTACCCCGGACGACCTTAATAACGACTTCCTGACCAGTCTAGGAAGCGAGGCCATCGCGCTTCTGCACGGAAAGTTCTTCGACAGGCTCATCGATAAATTCGGGTACGCCGTCGCTTTCGGACGCGACCCCGCGAAGGCTCTCGAGGCGGACCTTGCTTATTGCCTTCAGGATGATGAGCAAGCCTCCGGTTCGGCCAGTCCTTCGATCGAAGTGAAGTACTTTCGACCCGGGCAATCCTTTCTGGTCGCAGTAGTGGACTGCGTCACGCAGTTTCCGGGCGGGAAGATCATCCTTTTGAATCTGATCGTCAGCGTGGGTAATTCCGGGATGCACGTCTGCATCGAGGGCGTTAGCCGCGCCTGACTACAGCGCCTCTGATCATCACGGCGCGAGCGGTCCCCCAGGGCCGCCCGCGCCGCACTGAAAACTAGGACGCGAGCGCCTTATTAAGCGCAGCCATGTCCAGCTTCTTCATCTTCATCATCACTTCCATCGCCTTGGAGCTGCCCGCTATCTCGGCGACGTTCTTCGGCACGATCTGCCATGACAGGCCGTATTTGTCTTTCAGCCAGCCGCAGACCTGGGCGTTGGGATCACCGCCTTCGCCGAGCTTCGACCAGAAATGGTCGATTTCCTTCTGGTCCTGGCACATCACCACCAGCGACAGCGCTTCGGTGAACTTGAACATCGGGCCACCGTTGATGGCTGTTACCAACTGGCCGTCGAGTGAAAACGATACCGTCATCACGGAGCCTGCCGGCCGTCCCGAAGGGCTGGACATTTCCTTGGGGTAGTGCGTGGTGCCGTGGATCTTGGAATTGGGGAAGATCGATACATAGAGCTTCGCTGCCTCCTCGGCTTTGTCATCGAACCAGAGGAACGGCGAAATACGCTGATATGGCTCGGCCATGACGACTCCCGTGAGTGGTGGAAAGGCTAAATATAAACGCGTGTTTGTGAATCTGTTTGACGAGATTTGCTGTCCATGGCAGTAAAGTGGCCTGAATACCGCTGGACTTTGCGGGAGACGCATGCGCATTCGAAGCTGCTGGTGGATACCGATGTTGGCCATGGCGCTTCCGGCCGCGCATGCGGCACGGGCACCGGCGTCCGATACGGTGCCGGGCCGTGGCGTGGCGGAGATCGAAGTGGTATCGCGGGACGCCACCACGTCGGCCGGCGAGCAGGCGCGACAGATCGATGCGATCTACAAGCGCCGCTTCAGGCCTTACCTCGATCCCGTTGCACTTGGCCGGACGAGCGATGCGGATATTCGGCAAATTTTCCAGGGCGCCGTGGACGCAGGCTTCTATACGCTTGAGAGGAACTACGCCCTGGACGGCGCTCATGCGCTGCAGCAACTTAAGATGCGCGGGCTGGCGACGAAGGGCGACTACGACGATCTATCGAGTCTTTTCATCCGCATGCGCGACACGGTGGATGCCCGAGAGATCGCACGGCAAGGCAAGTTACCAACCGACGACATACCTGATATCCAGGACATGACCGGTGGCCGTACCGGGCGCACGCTCATTTCCGTGGGTGAAGGCAACGCGTTGCTTCAGCGGCGATCGTTCAGCATCGATCAGCACGGCGTGCAGATGGTGGTGGTTTCCAGCCCTCATTGCCATTTCACGGTCAATGCGGTGGCGGATATAGCGAAGAACCCCGCGCTTGAAAAAGCCATGGCAAAGCACTCAACGTGGATCGTGCCGCCCTATGGAAGTTTCGATATCGCCGACACCCGCCAGTGGAATGTCGCCCATCCTGCCGAATCGATGCGACTGATCTACAGCCCGGATGAGTGGGCGGACATCGACACGCGGGCAACGCCCCAGTTCTACGTGTTCAAGAACGGTAAGCTGCAAAAGAAGATCGTCGGCTGGCGGGGCAAGAATACCGAGGACGAGTTGATCTCGACACTCAATCAACTCGGTGCCTTGGATCCATCCCAAAAGAAAGGGCCCGGCTAGGTCAGCCGGGCCCTTCCTGTTTACTCACCCGTTAAAGGGTGTCAGTTCCAGGTTGCCTTCAAGGTAACCCCCGTGAATGCGGCATACCCATTGAGCATGATGTAGTACGTACCCGCGGTAGGCGCGGAGGCGGTGCAGCTTTCGTTGTTGCCCGTGACATACGGGCGGCAGTCGTAGCTGCTGGTGGTGGGAGCGGAGCCCAGCTTGACGTAGAGATCTGCATCACCGGTGCCGCCGCTGATGGCGATCTTCAGGTTCCTCGCGCCTGAGGGAATAGCCACGGTGTAGTTGAGCTTGGCGTTGTGCGCTGCGGACAGGCCCGTTACCGCCACGCCGTTCTGCAGCACGTTGCCGCCACCGCCGCCACTGCTTGTCACTGTCACGGTCGACGACTTCGAATTCGTCGCGCCGCCGTTGTCGGTGACCGTTTCGGTAGCGGTGTAGCTGCCCGCGGCCGTATAGGTGTGGCTGGGGCTGGTGGCCGTGGAGGTGGTGCCATCGCCGAAGGTCCAGCTGTGCGAGGCAATGCTGCCATCGCTATCGCTGGAGCTGTCGGTGAAGGTGGCGGTAAGGCCGCTGGTGACGAAGCTGAAGTTCGCTACCGGTGGCACGTTGGTACCACCGCCGCCGCCCGTGGCCCAGTTGGCCTGGGCATAGGTGTTGAGCTTGGTGATATCCAGGCTGCCGTAGCCAGTGGCCTGGTCAAAGCCCGTGCTGGCGGTGTAGCCGTGGCTTTGATAACCGTTGTTGCCGGAGGTTACGTCATGCAGGATCGTGCCATTGGTGGGGAAGGCGCCGTAGAAATTCGATGCCGGGAAGCCGATCGTATTGTTCGCCGCGGATTCAATACGCGCCCACACGCCGACGAAGATCGGCGAGGAAAGGCTGGTACCGCCCACCTGTTCGGTGGAGCCATCCACGATGATCAAGGCACCCGACGACGATGCCGCGTCGAAGGAAATATCCGGGCCCACACGATGCGTGGTGCCGGAGCCCAGCGCCGTCTTCTGCCACGACGGTGCCGTCTCGAACAGGCTGGTGCCGCCGCCGGTCGCCCACAGGCGCTCGTTGGTGTATGTCGGCGGCCCGATTTCGGACAGGCCTTCGTTCCACACGGTTTCACCCGTCCATGTGGTGCCAGTGGTGGAGAGCGTGGTGCCGCCTACCTGGATCACGTACGGCGAACTGGCCGGCTCACTCACGCCATAGTGGGTGAGATCGATCTTCACCGTGCCGGCGGAGTTCGCCACATAACCGGGTGAGCCCGATTGTGGATCGGTGGACCACTGGTAAACGCCGGCGTCGCCGGAGCTCACCGAGAAGGTCTGACCCTGCGCCACGGCCTGCTGGAAGATCGCATCGTCCGCCGATTGCACGCCCGATTGCTCGGCTGCGGTTTCGTCTTCACCCAGTGACACGTTGATCGCCTTGACGATGTCGTCGGTGACAGCCCTGTTGTAGGTGGCGGTAATCCCCGCGTCGGTAATTCCCGAGCTGCTGCTGTTGCCATTGGCTGAGGTATAGAAGATCAGCTGCTTCACGCCGCCGGCCGTACCCACGATGTCCTGGCTGTCGAGCGACCATTCGCCGTTGCTTTCGTTGTCGTTGGCAAAGGTGCCGCTGCCCACGCGCGTTTCCAGCGTGTTGACGGTGGCGAGCCCCGCATTGGTGGTGAAGGTTTTCAGGTCCTTGATGGTCTGGGTCATCGAACCCCAGGTGATGATGCCCACCGCGGTGTTGGTGGCCGCAGGTACCGTGCCTGCGTTGTAGATCTTGGCGAAGTCCTGCGGGTTATGCGCACCGACCGTGCCGGCCGCCTGCGGGGTGGCACTGGAGCCGGGCACTACGATGTTCTCGGGGTGGTACACATGGTGCAGCGTGTGCTTCACCGATACGTTCTGCAGGCCCAGCACGGCGTTGACGGTATCGCCCAACGCCGCGGGCACCATGGCCGGCTGGTCGTTGGCGTAGAAGTCACGCCCGTCGGCAGTGAACGACTTCATGGTGGTGTGGAAGCCGTTGGTGGCGTTGGTGGCCGTGCCGTCGGCGGAAACCATCAGGTTGTTCGGCGCCACCTGGATGTTGCTGAAGCCAGCCTGCGTCAGGTGGGCGACCACCTTCTGCACCTGGGCGTCGGTGGGGGCGAAGCGCGCCTTGAATTGCGCCGGGGTCAGGAATTTGCCGAAGTTGGCATTGCCCTGCTGGTTCACCGCCGTGTTGAACGCGGCGAGGTCTTCCGGATTGCGCAGCTTCAGGCTCACTTCCACATGCAACGGGTGGCTGGGCGCTAGCGCCGTCACCACGCTGCTATCGATGTGCGGAGAACCGGTGACATTTAGCGTATAGCCGCTGGTAGCCGCGCTTTGTGCGGTAGCGACGTTGCTGACGGCGGCCGGCTGCATCGCGGCCCGTGTATTGGTACCCACCCAACTGTCCGCGGCATTCACCGAGAACGAAAGCACGGCCGAACCCACGGCCAGTGCGAGAAGCGTCTTGCGGAATGACTTGTTCGAACCCTCGATTTTCATTCGTAAGTCCTTATTCAACCCATAGACGTGCCGCCGGCCCTTGCCGGGCGGCTCCGGTACTTCGTAACGAGTACGGCTGCTTCGTCGTACGGAATGACGCACGTAGGCCCCCCAGCCTGTGCCCCTCCCGACATCGAGAGTGGGCAGGCCGGCCTTTCGTCAATCTTTCGAACCACATTCAGGTTGACGGTTCTGCTTAGCGCGTCATTTCTTGGGCTATCCGCAAACGATTACGCTCACAGATCAATTACATACGCCTGCCGTTTACGTGTAGGGCAAGCCATTAGGGGTCAGAGTCAATAGTGATCGCACCGACGGCCAACGGCCACTGATGAGTCAGAGAGAACATAGAGCCGTGTACCTGCCATCCCTGATATGCGCGGCCGCATGGTTGCGCTAGGTCACGAACGCCATGCGAGAGAAAAAAACTCTTGTAAAAGGCAACGGGTTTTGACTTGATGGAGGTAGCAAGAACCTATTCTGTCGATCGACTAAATATGCGGTGGACAAGTGGCACGCAGCGTTTGTCGGGCCGCCCGATGCATTTCGACTGCTGGTTGCAAAAAATACACGTTGCCCCGGTTTCGGATGTATGCATTGTGTAGATCACACGCATGCGAAGCGCGGGAGGCCACAACCGTATCAGGACGATTTCGAGGTTCGTTTAACCAATGAAGGGTTTCATTTACGCTCTGAAGAATAGGGCCTATGGTGATCATCTGATTAAGATCGGCCGCACCACAAGGCGACCGGATGATCGGGCAAGGGAGCTTTATAGCGGTTCAACAGGGGTTCCTGAGAGGTTCGATGTCGCGCTTTATTGTCAGGTGGGTAATTGTGAAGCCGCCGAGACGAGAATTCACGACATCCTGGGCCGTTACAGGCAAAACAAAAGTAGAGAGTTCTTTGTCACTTCGCTTCAGGTGGCTAAGGCAGTGATAGATCGCGTCTGCAGGGAGATAAATGGGCCCTATGGCAGTGAGCTTATAGGCGACTGCGTGGTTATCGAGCCTTCTGGGGTGGAATTGGAAGCGGAGTCGGAATCGGAATCGGAACGCCATGATGAGGCAAAGGGATCATTTCTCGTACCTCTGAAGAATCTTCGAGAGAGCCCCACGTTGAGGAGTGAACTTACGTCAGGTCAGATGGATCGGTTACATGTTGTCGTGGAGATAATGGGCGAGGTGTTCAATAGCAGTTTCGATAAGTGGGTTTCCGATTTTCGTCGGGACATGAGTGTCGAGCGAGAGCTTCGCATCTGGGAGTTTATTGCGAAAGCTTATTTAAGGGCGACCTGTCGATTTGTGCTGGATGAGAAGCAAAGAAGCGAAATCTTTGCTCTGTTGCTGGTCAGATCGTATCGAACGTCAAAACGCGTGCTGAGAGAAGTGAAGCTCAAAACCATGCCACTACGAATGGCTGAAATCGTTCTTGAGGGATACGAGGACAAGCCCCAGCCCCTCATCGTTTCATGGGCTTCACTGTCGTAACGAGCGATATTGTCTCGGGCATCTTGGCGCTGAACTCTCGCACCGGCGGCGGACATACAGCATCGAACTCGCGCATCGTCACTTTGTCGATCGCGCCGATTTCGTAGAGCGCTGCCATATCGGCGCGTAATGATTCAATGATCTTGCTCACAATGCACCTCAAGTCATACGTTGATCTTTTCGGACGCTAGCGTATTGCGTAGCAGCATCGCCCGACATAAAAAAAGGAGCGCCGTGCCTTCGCACGACGCTCCCTTCGGTTCCCCTGAGGAGTTAGCGGCCTAAGTCGCTGAGGAACCGCTTGGTGAACTGCAACGTGGTGGAGTTGATCGAGCTGCAAGTAGGCGAGGCGAAGCCCGTCGCGCCACCGGGGCAGGGAGTGTCGCGATCGAGCGACCAGAAGTGCACGCCAGCGAGTTTGTTGGTGGCGGCGTACGCAGTGATCGTGTCGACATCCGCCACGCTTGTGGTTTCCGACGACACATCATTCAAGCCCACCATCGGCGTGAGTTCGATTTTGCTAAACGGAATGCCGTAGGTGTGCTGCAGGTTCTTCACCGCCTGGATCGCGGATTGCCCCATGTTGCACACGCCGCCGCTCACCACGCACACGCCAGCGCTTGGCCCGCCGAAGTCCATCACCATCAGGTTGATGGTGTAGTTCTGCAGACTCGAGGCCTTCACCGCCCGGATCACGCTATCGCCCAGCGAGTTCACGCCGCCGAAGCTGCCGTCGGACGCGCCAAGCGTTGCGAGGGTGAAGGAGAAACGCAGGTTCGGGTTCACGCCTTGCGCATACACCGCGGCGGACACCAGTCCGTTGATCGTGGACGCCGACTGGCCGCCTTCGATGTCGAAGTCGATGCCGATCAGGTGGGACCCGGCGTACCGGTTAAGGAACTGCGCCATGCCGGCCGTGCTACCGCAGCTGAAGACGCCAGCCTGGCCACCGGTGGAGACGATGTAGCCCACACCCGCGCTATTGAGCCGAGCAATATTGGCCGTCGCGAACTGCGCACCCGGCACGCCGCCCCAGTTTTCGCTGCCACATTCACCGGTAGCAAAGGCAAGCGTAATGGCGCCAAGGTTCGGCACCTGCGTGGACACCAGGCTGCCGCTGCCAACCACCGGTATGCGCGTGCCGGTGACCAGGGTGGACATGATGTTGGTGTTCCAGTCCAGGTTGATGGTGATGTCCTTATAAGGACTGAACACCAGGGAGCCCGCGGGCGGCGGCGGCGGGGGAGGCGGTGGTGGGGGTGGTGGATCTCCACCGCCCCCACCGGTACACGAACCTTGCGACGTCCACGGCTGGCCCGAGCCGCTGCCGCCACTGCTGGTGGCCGGGTCGTTACCTTGCGTCCACCAGTTGGCGATGTAGTTGTTACCGTTCTCACTGGCGGTGTTGCCGCCGGTGTACACCTGGGTTGCGCTCCAGGCTGCTGCGCACGTGCTCGCCGCTTCAGCCGTCTGTACCGGCACGGCGGAAAGGGCGAGGGTGGCCAGCGCGGCGCCGAGCGCACTGGAAAGGGTGCCCAGCGCAAGGCCGGTCGTCTTGAGGTTCATGGGTGTTGCCTCCGGTATAGGTGTGCCGCCATGGAAGGAATGTCGGGCGACGCGCCATCGACTCCCCCGAGGCGCCCCTCACCGCCCGTGCCGCGTCCGTGCGCTTTGCCGCTAACCGAGAAACGTGACCGGTGTAGACCGGAATGACAACGTTGTCTATCGGCAATCAGGTGAAGTGTGATGCCGGTTGTGAAGACGCAACCGATTGAGTTCTAACCATTTATGCTGCGACGCAAGGCCAGATAATTACGAAACAGTCCACGACAGGCTTTTTCACGACGCTGCGCTGCAGCGCCCGTCAGCGGCGACTGTCAAAGCCAATCTTTGTCCGATTTGACAACGTTGTCGTCCCGCAAGGCATCCACGGACATGTTTTGCCCAGCAAATAACGCGCTATCGTCCGTGGCACCTTGGGAGAGGGGAGAAAACGATGCGTATCCTGATCGCTGGGATTCTCGGCGGGATCGTGATGTTCATTTGGGGCGCGTTTGCCCACATGGCGACACCGCTGGGGGAGGCGGGCTTTGCCCAGCCCGTGAACGAAGACATAGCCCTGGCCGCGCTGAAGGTGGCCTTGCCGCCCGGCAGGCACGCTTTCCTGCTGCCCTCGCCAGATCCCGAACACATGGGCGACGCCACCGCCACCAAGGCCCTGGCCGAGAAAACTACCCGCGAGCCGTTTGCTTTCGTGGTGTTTCGCAGCGAGCCGCGGGACATGACTGCCATGGGCAAGAACCTGGTGGTGCAGTGGCTAGGCGATACCTTGTGCGCCCTGTTCCTTGCCTTCGTGCTGGCCTCGGCGGCGATGAGCTTCTGCCGTCGGCTGATCATCGCCGGGCTGATGGGCCTGTTCGGCGTGATGGCCAACGTGTTGCCATTCGGTAACTGGTATTCGTTCCCTCCGGCGCTAGTGCACGGAACCTTCCTCGATCAGCTGGTGGGCTGGCTGCTGGCCGGCGCCGCGATGGCCTGGTGGCTGGGCCGCGGGGCGAAGTTGCGCGGGGACTACATCGCGTGCCGGGGCAAGGTGTCCTAAAACTGCGCGTTGTTATTTTATCAACAGGGCCAGATAATCCCCGGTCAACTTATTGATTTGACCGGAACTACCCATGCTGGATCCCGTGCTCCTGCGCGGGCGCCTGGCCGAAACCGCCGAGCGCCTTAAAACCACCCGCAACTTCGACCTCGATGTCGCTCAGGTCGAGTCGCTGGAGGCCGATCGCAAGACGCTGGCCACCGCCACGCAGGAACTGCAAAACCTTCGCAATACAAGGTCGAAAGCGATCGGCCAGGCCAAGGCCAAGGGCGAAGACGTTGCCGCCCTGATGGCCGAGGTCGCTGGCATCGGCGACAAGCTCAAGGCCAACGAGCAGGCCCTGATGGACGTGCAGGAAAAGCTCGCCGCCATATCCTTGCGCATCCCCAACCTGCCGCACGAAAGCGTGCCGGTGGGCAAGGACGAAACAGAAAACCAGGAAATCCTGAAGTGGGGCCATCCACGCGCGTTCACCTTCAAGGTGAAAGACCACGTGGACCTGGGAGTGCGCCACGGCTGGCTGGACGCCGACGCCGGCGCCAAGCTCAGCGGCGCCCGCTTCACGGTACTCCGCGGCCAGCTGGCCCACCTGCACCGCGCGCTCGCCCAGTTCATGCTGGACCTGCACACCACGCAGCACGGCTACCTGGAATGCAACGTGCCGCTGATCGTCAACGCCGACTCGATGCAAGGCACCAGCCAGCTGCCGAAGTTCGAGGACGACCTCTTCTCAACCGAAGTGGCAGAGACCAAGCGCTACCTGATCCCCACGGCCGAAGTGGCCCTGACCAACCTGGTGCGCGATTCCATCGTGGAAGCCGACGCGCTACCCATGCGCATGACGGCACACTCCATGTGCTTCCGCGCCGAAGCCGGCAGCTACGGCCGTGACACCCGCGGCATGATCCGCCAGCACCAGTTCGAGAAAGTGGAAATGGTGCAGATCGCCAGCCCCGCGCAAGCTCATGCGCAGCTGGAAGAGATGGTGGGGCATGCCGAAGTAACGCTGCAGAAGCTGGGCCTGCCGTACCGGAAGGTGCTGCTGTGCACGGGTGACATGGGCTTCGCCGCCACCAAGACGTACGACCTGGAAGTATGGCTACCCAGCCAGGACACTTACCGCGAGATCTCCAGCTGCTCGAACTGCGACGATTTCCAGGCAAGGCGCATGCAGGCGCGCTGGCGGAACCCGGAAACGGGCAAGCCGGAGCTGGTGCATACCCTTAACGGATCGGGCCTGGCCGTGGGCCGGACCCTGGTGGCGGTGATGGAGAATTACCAGAACGAGGATGGGTCGATCGAGGTGCCGGAGGTGCTGCGGCCCTATATGGCCGGGCTTGAGGCGATTGCCTGAGGCAAGGTGGGGGCGGGCACGGTACAATGGGCGGGTGAGACCCAGGCGTGCAATGCGCCTGGCTGGAAAAATACGGAGAGATGGCCGAGTGGTTTAAGGCAGCAGTCTTGAAAACTGCCGTAGGTGTGAGCCTACCGTGGGTTCGAATCCCACTCTCTCCGCCAACTAAGAGAGAATAAGCCCTGTCGAGGTCTTTTTCGTCAGGTGAAAGAAAAATGGCCCTAAGTGGCCATCGAATTCAATAGTCAATGCAAAGCGTTCGAACAACGCAAACGCGCTAGGAAGGTTGTGACAGCTTCTTGCTCGTGACCAGGCACGTCGAACGGAGCACTTTCCGGACGACGGTTCCACATGGTGCCGATGGTCTAGTTATTTCAGCGCTCTCGTGATCATCGGAAGATAGCGGGCCACCTGGTCGCGGTCGCTTTGTTTCTCTTTTTCTGACAGTTTTTCATATGGTGTCGTCATCTGCCGTTCCCATTTCTCCACGAGATCCGCGGGCAAGAGAAGGGAGCCATTTGACTGAACCACTCCCTGTTCGTGAACGTATCGCTGCCAGCGTGACCATCGGTCGTGCTCAATAGCCGCCAGCTCTTCCGTTAGTCCTTCGATGATTTCGTGAAGATTCATTGGCTTCCTAGATGAGGTTTTCTGCGACGAGCTTACGATAGTGCTGCCCTAGCACCGTCAGCTCGCAAGACTTGTTCTGCATCGCCGCGTGCCACATGTGGGGAGTGCCCACGGGTCGGACCAGATTAACCTTCACGTAGCGCTGTAGCACCGCAAACACCGCTGTTTTTGCGGGATCGGGTGGGGGGACAGTCTGGTTGTTGGTTTCGCCCCGAGCACGTTCTGGCTCGAAGGCCGGGTCAAGTTGGAACTGGAAGTCTGCTCTTGGGAAATGCGTGGCCAAGGCCTGTAAGTCCGCGAGAGAAATTGGGGGGTGTGCTTTTCTCAGTGACACAAACGTCTTCACATTGGTTTTAAAGACCGGGCGTTGCTGCCAAGGGCCGAGCGATTGGTCGATGTGCGCATAGACGCTGCCCGGTGTCACGTCACCCACGAGGTTGGCTGCGGCTCCGCCCAGCGCATCGACGACAAGTGTGGTGAAAACACCTGCACCCCCGCCGTCGACTTCCATTGCATATTGATCGGCGGTGGAGGCCGTGAGTACGGTCATGCCCTCGTTGATTTCGGCGACATGACCACCACCGGGTCGGTCGCCAGCAATTCCTCCATGGCAGCTGTCGAGGATAATCACTTTATTCCTCGCCGGTGACTCACGAGCAAGGGTCATTAGCTCCGCCAAGCTAAGCCCGTCGTCGCCGGATTTACACTCGGTGCCACACAGGTAGCCCCCAGTATCTTCGACGTAGCCGTGACCCGCGAAGTAGAACAGCGCGATTTCCGCGTCGTCGGCGAACAACTCCCGCGCTGCAGACTTTAAATCTGCCCTGGTGACAGGATCGCCGGGATTTGAAGAAACCATTAATCTCGGTGTGGCAAAGTTAACGGTGCCGTCGGCGTGGCGCTCAAGAACACTCTTGATCGAGTGGGCATCGTTGACGCAGCCACTGAGGGAGCTGATGTGATTGTAGTGATCAATGCCGATGATCAGTGCCTTTCTCATGACATCACCGCTTACAGACCGTCGATGAAGTCGGAGATATTCTTGTCAGTCCAAGAATATGTCGGGACGCCAGCCAAATCGGTCCGATCATTCGAATATGCCCAGATTCCGCGGATGGGCTTTTTCTCCTCCTTCGCGCACGCTATTTCCCACTTTTGGCCAGATGAATTTAGGGAATTCTTGCTGACCAACACAATCACACCATCTGAGCGTCGAATGCGTATGCGAACCTTCTCTTTCCAGTCTGCGTCGTAGGCTTCCTTGACCGACATGTCTGTGAACTCATAGGGCGCCCGGGGGCTGAGCGACTGTCCTTTGAGGAAGTCACGCATGCGTTCGTCCTCGATAGCGAACGCGATGAACACCACTTTCTTGTTAGCCATGTTTTTCCCTGTTGAATACATGCCATCTCGTTGCCGACGTCCACTCCGCAACCCGGCCGTTGCAGGTTCCATGAAAAAGCAGAAACGCGATGCTCGTATTCGGCAATCTTGGCACAGTTGTGATTTTACTCCTTGACATGTTGTTCATTTAGTGCTCCATGACACGACGAACGGAACTCCCGCTTGGGCGCAGCATGTATCTGGAAACTGTCAATTGGCGACACCGTGCCTGATGTTCAAACGCGCTTTTCGTTGCAGATTAGCGAGGGGCGGCGGCTGCACTTCACCAAGGAGCGCTGTATAAGAAGTCGAGTCGTTGCAGGCGAGTGCAACAGCGTGACAGCGGAAATGGGAGGGAAGTTGGCGAGGATGGGCCGTTTGGTAGCCGGTCGGGGTCAGATTCACTGGCGAAACTGGTCAGGTGCCGCTTCGAGTGTGGGTAGGTGGTAGAGCGAAAGCGCACTCATCACTGCGAGCAGTTCCTTCGTATCCTTACCTCCGATTTAGGGGGCCGCTCTATCCTGGCCGGCTCGCATATCTCCTGGCCGATCCCAAGGTCCTGCGGGCCTGAGATCGCTAGCGCTATTAGCTGCCCCGGATGAGGAATAACCAACACAGGGGAAGGGATATGCAGTTCACGAATGCGGAAAAGCTGATGCTTGTCATGATTGCAGAGATGCATCAGGCGTCGAGTATTAAGAACGGTATCAACAGCAAGCTGGTCCAAGATGCGCTGTGGAGCAACAATGACTGGGCCATCGGGTGGGATGTGCAGCTTCCATGGTTGCAGCGTGATGCAAACCCGCCGTACGTCAATCATGTTGTCGACGTCCTTGACATGTGGACTTTCATTGAGTCTGGCTATCGCGCACTTTCTCCTGACGATGTCAAGCGAGTTGACGTCGAAACGGGCTACCAAGGTGGCCCAAAGTTCTCCGGATTTGATGGGAACAACGAAAGCGAGGAGTACAGCGCTGCCCGGTTTTTGATCGAGGAAATGGGTCGTTTTAGCAGCTTCGTCGGCCGCGATTTGAATTCCCATAGCCCCACGATCGATCACAGTAGGCGGAGGTTGGCGGTATTTAAGTCAATCCGCGACGGCCTAGGGGACCGCAACCCAGTACGAATGAACGCAGACGAGATTATCGAGGTCGTGAGCACCTGACCCGCCCCATCGACAACGTTTCGCCTGCGAGAAACTTCCATCTTAGGATTGGGTGTAGGCCGAATGAGTGCGGCGGATAGACAAGCTATCTGTTCGTCGATTAATTAAGAATCGTCACCTATCTATGGCTACCGAACTCGCACCGGATCATACTAGCCAAGCGCTCGCTACTAAAAGAGGCCCTTAAGGGCCCCTTTTCTTGTCAAAAGTAGGTTTTTTCTCATTGCCTTTACCGGCATGTCACTCCCAGACGCGGCTGATGCCTTCCCACGGAAATAGCCGGTCCAAATCATCCGGGAAGAGTAGGTTGCTAGCGGCAGCAAGTTCGGTTATGAACTCTTGGCGGACGAAGGTCTCGAGGCTCCACTCGCGGAACTGCGGTTGACACATCGGCCCGAGGATCTCTCCGATGTTTCGCTGGTTGATGACCTGAGCGACCATTTCAAGCTCCCGCACCGAGGCGATTTGCCAGGGCATATCGTCAAGGAGCTTCAGAGGAATGCCTGCGGTCATCATGCCAGTCCTTACGTGCTGATCCAATCCTTCGCGTACCGCAGAGCCAAACAGGTAAAGATCATCAAGCGTGACCAGCAGAGGATAGACTGGTAACCCATCATCGTTCCAGCTGGTAAGGCCGTTCTTCGCATCGATGATGTTCTTATAATGTTGCACGATGGCAGTCGCGAATGTCCTAAGGTCGCGATCGAGAGCGTCGGCATCGGTCAGCATTTTCGCGGCGAACGCGAACCGCTTCGTCTTGCACTCAATGAATACGTGTCCCGTCGCGTCCGACAGTATCCAATCGGTTCCGTGTTTGAGCCTCGCTTTCAGTGGCTGGTAGGGCTGCTCCTTGGATACCAGAAAGCCAGGAGCGGTGCAGGCCTTTTGCAGAACTTCACCGACATACACCTGGAATGCCGGACCGAAGGCGTCCGAGAAGCCTGGCATCTTGACGAGGTCGAAAAACACGCCGTTCGTCACGCGGTCAAATAGTAAGCGTGGAACAGGGCAGAGGAGGCGCTCGGGGTGCATGGGGTCAACGCGGATGAGGGGGGTTTGCGCGAGCTCATTAAATGTAACGAGCCATTCTCGATCATACGACTGCCGTGCTTTCATGCGATGCCGGAGTGCGAGCACGTCTGCTGCCATCTCTTCGAAAAACCGCCGTGATGTATCCAAGGGGATGCCAAATTCTGTGTAGTCAGTCAACGCATTCATGTCGTGCCGGCGGAGAAAGTTAGCCTGCAAGGCAAAGCCGAGACGCAGCAGCTGCATCATCGTCATGCCGATTCGACGAATGAGCAGTGCATCGACGGCGGGCTGACCGAAAATCTTGAATGCACGCACAAACGTTCCCAGCGTGAGGGGTTGTTGCATCGGAAACTGGTGGTGGGACTGGCGATGCAATTCCCACATGATGTCTTGCGTCGTCCGGTCTTTCGCTGCCGTCCTTGCCATCCTCTCGTCGGCGCGCCTGATTTCGTTGGCAAGCTCCGCTAGACCATTCCAAGTCGAAAGGTCCTGGTCTCCGCCGCCTTCGAGCTGGGCATTGAGAATGATTTCTCGAGCCAGCGTCGACATCTGGAAAGGATAAAGCATCCCTTTGAGCTGTGCGCCCAGGGGCGCGCCTCTTGCCCACTGCCAGGACAATGTTTGCCCATCGATGATGTGGAGGCTATAGGCCCAAAGTGCAACAAGGCTCGGGAAAAGGTCGTAACGCTGCGCGCGGTTCCGTACGGGCCGGTAGAGTGTGTAGAGGGCATTGTTTTGCTGAGCGGGCAACGGCTTGATCCTTTAACCGGGTGTTCTATTCGCGCTTCAAGGGACGGCTCGTGGACCAGGCCAGCTGTCTGCTGCCATTTCCGATGCGAGGCTTGAAGGCAGGAAGCGCCGCACAGACGTTGCAGCAGAAAACTGGGCTCCGAGTGCTAATCTGACCACGTAGAGGCGGGTAAATCCTGACGGGATGTAGCGGCTCTCCACATAAGGCGGCAAGGTGCCGATGAAGTTGAACAAGAGGTTGTCTTCTGTATAACGAGACTCTCGGGCAAGGCGGTGAGATAGGCGCTTTAGATCGTGGCCCTGCGGTCCTTTGAATTCGTTTGCGGCAGCTCCGAGGGCTACTAGTGCGCCCTTGAGCGCGAGTTCAACCGTCATGCAGATGTTCTGCAGAGCGGAGTCAGCATGAAAGGCGCTCGAAAATTGCCCCGGTAATGCCTCGATATTTGAGGCTCCATCTGGAGAAGTCCCTTCGATGCGGGCGTCTTGGCTATCGCGCGCTGTGCCCCGTGAGAAAAGTAGTGAAGGTCGGCAAAGGCGTAATGATAAGCGGCAGCAATGCCTGGGTCGCCCCGGCACCATTTTCTCCACGCTTCTTCTGATTCGAATGGACCTGCTCTCCAGGGTTCGAAGGGACCAGGCGAGCCGAAGACTACAGGAAGCACAAGATTTACAACCCGGTCGATCGATGCGACTAGTCCAATGCCTGATCCAGGCCAAGCATTGTCGCTGTCGGAAAACAGCGCTCGGTACGCATCAATGATCTCAGTTACTGCTGGATTACCACCCGGAACCATGGCGAAGTTGGGGCCGAGTAGATCCAATGCCGCGCGCATCGGACGTGCATGACGAGCAACGCCTTCGATGGCGTACTTCTCGTCAAGGTCATAAAGTTCTCTTTTTCTCCAGCGCATGTTGTGAGCTTATGCAGGTATCTAGTGTAGTGTCGGGGGCATCTGACACTCGTAACAGTGTCATGACCATCCGAGGCAATGTGTGAAGAGCGCTTGGAGCATTGCGAGTTTCAGCGTGGACACATTTGCACGTGGCTGCACTACTGGAGGAGTAGAGCATGGACTGGGGTTTTGCCCATCCCTTAGTCTTCCTCAAGCCACGCCACGGGTACGAGCTTCTGTCCGTCACGCCAACGCTCACATAGCTCTACTCCTAGCAAGTTGCCCCATACCTCGCCGTCGGCATGGTCGAGGACGATGACCTGCAGCGGGGCCTCGGCATGGGTGACCACTTCGCCGAGCAACTTGAACACCGCACGCACGGCCTCGACGTCTTCGTCTGGCCAGCGGACCGCCGTGTCATCGGCGCCCGCGTCATTTTTTTCGGTTGCGCGCTTGGGGAAGTAGACCTGACTTGGCTGGTCGTAGATAAGAAGACTTGGTACGCCGTGATTCGGAGTACGCGCGAAGAACTGCTGGAGCGCTACAGTGATGGCGACGTGATAGGCGAGCCAGTTGGCCCCGGAACCGATTTCCCAAAGGAAATGTTTGCGGCCTTCGCGTTCGACCTCGACGGTGAGCTCGTGGACATTCAGCCGCACTGGAGAGCTCTTCCATTCACCGTCAAGGTTGGGAACAAGATCGCCAGTCAGGGCTTCGATATCGCCGAGAGCAGCATCTAGTTTGCGCTTGGTTGCTCCATCGTCGATTTCGTTCCGGAGAGCGACCTCGCGCACGGACAGTGCTTCGATCTCAGCTCGCAGTGGCCCTGTGTGATCGGCATCATCATACTGGCTTAGTGCTTGCTCGAGCCTGCCGAGAAAGCGTTCTGCGAACGCGTGCCGATCCCCTAGTGCCTTGGTGTCGGTTGATGAGCGCTCATAAACAGCAAGCTCCTTTCGTGCACTGGTAAGTGCATCTAGAACGGACCCTAGGGCCTCTCTACGCTCGCTCTCTTCCTTGTCTAGGCTTCCCCGAACAACGGGCTGGGTGCGAACTTGCAATTCGATGGTGCCAAGGGCGCCACATAGACGATCTAGCAGCATCGAGTCCGCAACGCGTCGCTCAAGCGGAGTGTCCTGCTCTTCGAAGTGATCGCGGAGCCAAGTCGAAAGACCGAGGCGCTCTCTCTGTAGTTCGAGCGCTCCCCCGAATCGTTCTGAGCTCTCGGTAAGATGCCGGATTTCGAAAAGCCGTTGTTTGTGCTCAGCTGCATCGGAAGACAGGCGCCTAATTTCCACCCTGAGGAAGGTTATACGTTGGAAGGTCGATTCCATCCCGGGGACGGATGGTGCCGCCGGTCGATGTGGTGCTTCGGCGACCGCCCTAAGTTGGCCGAGAATGTCGGTCCAAACGTCCGGGATTCGGGTCTGCGGTACAAGGCCAAGCTCAATGGCTTGCTGCAGCCAGCTCCGCCCCTCCGCCGCCCAGCGATCGGCCGCAGACTCGATGTGGGTAAGGTCAGTCTTCAGTCGCTTAAGTTGCCGCTGGATTTGTATCAGTTCCTGACGAGCAGAAAGTGTCCTCGAGTTTATCGCCCCTAAGACATATGGAAAGATGGTCTTGAGACGCTCGCGGTGTTCCGTCGTATCGGCTTTGAAGAATAAGACATCTGGATTAGCCACAATGTTTTGCGGCTGGAATATGAAAGCCATGAGGTCTCGGAAACCAACGCGGGCCTTAAAACCAATTTCAGTGTCAGCTTCGAAACGGAGATTCGACAATCCGGCGAGGCGGTTCAGGAGATCCTTGACTTCGTCGAGTGTATAGTTTTTTTCCGGGATTGTAGGAGGTACCGTGATTGCCTGGTCCTGCAGAACAAAGCAATCACCCTGTCGGCGGACGTCCCCCGGCTCACGACGTGCAAAGAGGACCTCGCCAGCCGTCGTGTCTACA
>NZ_DASYDG010000046.1:0-31941 GCF_036499745.1 Pinirhizobacter sp. | reverse complement strand
GGTCGGAGGGAGGCCGGCGGGCGTCACCCTGGGAACGCTTCCGCAGGACGGCGAAGCCGGACGAGGACTTAGTGACCGGGGAGAGCCCCCGCGGCTCCCCCGCCCCTCCGGCTCACGAGGCGTCCCCTCAAGCCGCAATCCCAAACGCGCGCTGACACCACGCAAACAGCGGTCCCCAGGCGACGCCGAGTGCCAGGAGCGCGAGGGCGTTGACTGACAGCACCAGTCGCAGGGAGATGTCGGACTGGGCGCGGACGTCGGTGCCTTCCACTGGCGCGTCGAAGTACATCACCTTGACCACGCGCAGGTAGTAGTACAGGCCGATGATGGCGAACACGGCCCCTGCCAGCGCCAGCCACAGGAAGCCGGCATCGATGGCGGATTGCAGCACCAGCAGCTTGCCGAAGAAACCGAACAGCGGCGGCACGCCGGCCAGCGAGAACATCACCAGCATCATGAGGAAGGCGAACCAGGGTGAACGTTGGTTCAGGCCTTTGAAGTCGTCGATTTCCTCGCACTCGAAACCGGCGCGGGACATGGCCAGGATGATGCCGAATGCCGCTGCCGAGGTGAGCGCGTAGCTGACGGCGTAGAACATGGCGGCCGAGTACCCTGCCGGATTGGCCTGGACCAGGCCCAGCAGCAGGAAGCCCATGTGCGAGATGGTGGAATAGGCCAGCAGGCGCTTTAAGTTGGTCTGCACGATGGCGAGCAGGTTGCCGATGGCCAGTGACAGCACCGCCAGCACTGCCAGCATCATCTTCCACTCGTGGGCGTAGGCGCCAAGGCCTGAATCAAGCAGCCGATAGGCCATGCCGAAGGCGGCGATTTTCTGGGCGGTACCAATGAAGATGGTGACGGCCGTCGGCGCGCCCTGGTAGACGTCGGGAATCCACATGTGGAACGGCGCCGCGCCGAGCTTGAAGCCGATGCCGACGATGGCGAACACAACGCCGAACAGCATGAGGTTGCGCCATTCAACATTCTGCGCATGGAGGATGGTGGCAAGGTCCAGCGAGTGCGTAGCGCCGTAGATCATCGACATGCCGTACAGCAGCATGCCCGAGGCCAGCGCGCCCAGCACGAAGTACTTGATGGCAGCCTCTGACGACAGCTGCGAATCGCGGTTGAGTGCCACCAGCGCGTACGAGCTCAGGGTAAGCAGTTCCAGGCCCAGGTACACCGTTACCAGGCTGCCGGCCGATACCAGCACCATGATGCCGATCACCGCGAACAGGGTAAGCGCGTAGTACTCCCCCTCGTTGATGTTCCTGTCGCGCAGGTAGCCGCGCGAGTAGATGAACATCAACGCCGTGGTGAGCAGCGAGAACACCTTCAGGATCTCGGCCACCGGGTCGCGAATGAACATGTCGCTGAAGCCCGACACCGCCACGGCAGGCTGGCCATCGACCACCAGCCAGGCACCCACCAGCAGCACGATGATCGACAGCCAGTGGATGGCCGCGCGCTGGCCGCCCTTGAGGAAGGCGTCCATCAGCAGGATCACGCAGGCTGCCACCACGAGGTAGGCCTCGGGAAGCAGGATCAGGAAGTCATTGAAAGTCGGCATGGGATGTTCCATCAAACCTTGGAGTACGCCAGTTTCTGGACCAGCTGGCCGACCGAGGCATCCATCAGGTGGACGAGCGGTTGGGGCCAGATGCCGAACAGCAGGACAGCGGCAGCGAAGGCCGCCAGGACGAAGGTCTCGCGTGCGTTGATGTCTTTCATCTCGGCCACGTGGTGGTTGGTGATGTCACCCCACAGCACGCGCTTGACCATCCACAACGTATAGGCGGCGCCGATGATCAGGGTGAAGGCTGCGAACAGCGCGATCCACGGGTTGGCCTGGAACGAGGCCAGGATCACCATGAATTCACCGACGAAACCGCTGGTACCCGGCAGGCCGCTATTGGCCATGGCGAAGAGCACATAGAACAGGCCGAACCAGGGCATGACGTTGATCACGCCACCGTAATCCTTGATCTGTCGCGTGTGCATGCGGTCGTACAGCACGCCGATGCAGGTAAACATGGCGCCTGAGATGAACCCGTGGGAGATCATCTGGATCATCGCGCCCTGCATGCCCAGGTGGGCTGCCTGCACGTTGTTGTCGCTACGCACCAGCATGAAGGCAATGAAGATGCCCAGGGTCACGAAGCCCATGTGCGCGATGGACGAATACGCCACCAGCTTCTTCATGTCTTCCTGGGCAAGGGCCACGTAGCCGATGTACACCACGGCAATCAGGCTGAGCACGATCACCAGCGGCGCGAAATGCTCCGACGCATCGGGAACGATCGGCAGCGAGAAACGCAGGAAACCGTAGCCACCGATCTTCAGCATCACCGCCGCCAGCACCACCGAGCCGCCGGTGGGCGCCTCGACGTGGGCATCGGGCAGCCACGTATGCACCGGCACCATCGGCACCTTGATGGCGAAGCCCAGCAGGAAGGCAAAGAACAGCCAGGACTGCTCGGTCATCGACAGCGGCAGGTGCGCCAGGGTGGCCAGATCGAAGGTATGCGCCTTCGAGTAAAGGTAGATCAGTCCCACCAGCATGAAGATGGAACCGAAGAACGTGTAGATGAAGAACTTCAAGGTGGCATACACGCGCCGCGGGCCGCCCCAGATGCCGATGATGATGAACATCGGGATCAGCATGGCCTCGAAGAACACGTAGAACAGCAAGGCATCGGTGGCGCAGAACACGCCGATCATCAGGCCTTCGAGCACCAGCATGGCAGCCATGTACTGGTGCGTGCGCACCGCGATGATCTCCCATGCGCCCACGATCACCAGGATCGTGGTGAAGGCGGTCAGGGCGATAAGCGCCACGGAAATGCCGTCGACGGCGAGCGAGTAGTGGATGCCTATGCTGGCGATCCAGCTCAGGTTCTCACCCACCTGCATCGTGCCGGTGGATGGGTCGTAGACGTGGACCAGCGCCAGGCTCGCGGCGAAGGTCGCCACGGCCACGAGCAGGGAAATCCAGCGCGCGGCATTCGGGCGCTGGCCGCCGGCCAGCAGCACGGGAACCGCGCCAAGGATGGGGAGCCAGATCAGCAGGCTGAGCAGGTGGTTGGACATGGATGCTCTATTCCCTGTAGCTCAGCCTGGCCCGATCAGCCAATACCCGCCCATGAGCAGGATGAGGCCGAGGATCATGGCGAAGGCGTAGTGATAAAGAAAACCTGACTGCAGGCGGCGTGCGCCCGAAGCAATGCGCTCGACCAGATTGGCCGAACCGTCGATCAGCACGCCATCGATGACGGCTGCATCGCCGCCGCGCCAGAAAGCACGGCCAAGCTTGACGCCGCCCTTGGCGAAGATGGCGAAATAGACCTCGTCCACCCAGTACTTCTTGTCCAGCATGCGCCAGATGGGATACAGCGCTCGCTTGATGGAGTCGGCCACGGCGGGCTTGAACAGATAAATGAACGTAGCCACGACGAACCCCGCCAACGCGAGCCAGAACGGCGGCTGGGTAAATCCATGCAGGCCCATGGCGGTGGCGCCGTGGAACTCATGGGCCAACTCGCCCAGCACGTTGTTCTGCTCTTCCACGTGGATGGCCTTGCCGAACCAGCCACCGAACAGCATCGGGCCCACGGTGAAGAAGCCGATCAGCAGCGACGGGATCGCCAGCAGCACCAGGGGTACGGTGACCACCCATGGCGATTCGGACGGTGCATGCTCCAGTTCGCCCGGAGTGTGGTGCGGGTCTTCCTGGTGCGCATCTGCCGCATCGTGGCCGTGCGCGTCATGGCTGGCGTGGGTGTCGTGAACGGCATGGGCGGCGTGGCCATGGTGGCCAACCACGCTGAAGCGCTCCTTCCCATGGAAGGTCATGTACAGCAGGCGGAAGCTGTACAGCGAGGTCACGAACACACCGGCCATCACGCAGAAGTACGCATACCCCGCGCCCCAGCGATGGGATTCGCCGACGGCCTCGATGATGGCGTCCTTCGAATAGAAACCAGCGAAGAACGGTGTACCGGCCAGGGCCAGCGAACCGATCCACATGGTGATCCACGTGACCGGCATGTACTTGCGCAGGCCACCCATGTAGCGCATGTCCTGCTCGTGGTGCATGCCAATGATCACCGAGCCGGCACCCAGGAACAGCAGCGCCTTGAAGAAAGCGTGGGTCATCAGGTGGAACACCGCGCCGCTATAGGCCGACACACCCAGGGCGACGGTCATATAGCCCAGCTGCGACAGCGTGGAATAGGCGATCACGCGCTTGATGTCGTTCTGTACGATGCCGATCAGGCCGGTGAACAGTGCCGTGGTGGCGCCGATCACCAGGATGAACGAAAGCGCAGCCTCGCTCATCTCGAACAGCGGCGACATGCGCGCCACCATGAAGATGCCTGCCGTCACCATGGTGGCGGCATGGATCGGCGCGGAGATGGGTGTTGGACCTTCCATCGAATCAGGCAGCCACACGTGCAGCGGCACCTGGGCCGACTTGCCCATCGCGCCGATGAACAGCAGCACGCCGATCACCGTGGCCGCGGGCCAAACATGGCCGCCGAACACCGTGATGGCACGCCCGGTCAGCGCGCCGGCACTGTCGAAGGCCGTGGCATAGTCGAGCGTATTCAGGAAATACAATACCGCGGCGATACCAAGCAGGAAGCCGAAATCGCCCACGCGGTTGACCACGAAGGCCTTGAGGTTGGCGTAGATCGCCGTCGGCTTCTTGTACCAGAAGCCGATCAGCAGGTACGACACCAGGCCTACCGCTTCCCAGCCGAAGAACAGCTGCATGAAGTTGTTGCTCATCACCAGCATCAGCATCGAGAAGGTGAAGAGCGAGATGTAGCTGAAGAAGCGCTGGTAGCCCGGATCGTCAGCCATGTAGCCGATCGTGTACACGTGCACCAGCAGGGACACGAAGGTCACCACCACCATCATCATGGCGGTGAGGCGGTCGACCATGAAGCCTACGCTCACGTGCAGGTTGCCGGCCTGGAACCAGGTATAGACATCCTGGTTGAAGTTCTTCGCGTCACCCGATACCAGCTGCCAAAGCACGTGGATCGAAAGCGCGCAGGCAATGCCCACGCCAAGGATGGTCACGCAGTGCGAGCCCACGCGGCCGATCACGCGGCCGAAGAGTCCGGCCAGCAACGCGCCGGCCAATGGGGCCAGGGCAATGGTGAGCAGGACCGAAAGTGAAAGATCCATGTGGGTCAGCCCTTCATGCTGTCGATTTCGGCGACGTTGATCGTGCTGCGGTTACGGAACAGCAAGGTCAGGATCGCCAGGCCAATGGCCGTTTCGGCTGCGGCCACGGTAAGGATGAAGAACACGAACACCTGGCCCTGCACGTCGCCCAGGAAGCGCGAGAAGGCCACGAAGTTGATGTTCACCGCCAGCAGCATCAGCTCGATGGCCATCACCAGCACGATGATGTTCTTGCGATTGATGAAGATGCCGGCAACCGCGATGCAGAAAAGCACCGCGCCTAGCACGATGAAATGCGCAAGCGTGATCACGGCGAGGTCTCCTGCGATGGTGCAACGGGCGGAACGATTTCCGTGGGCATGGTTTCCGATGCCATCTTGACGATGCGCATGCGGGTGCGCGGGTCAACCGCCACCTGCTCGGCCGCCGACTGGTGTCGTACGCCGCCGCGGTGGCGCAGGGTCAGGGCCACGGCGGCCACGATGCCCACGGTAAGGATCAACGCAGCGATTTCGAACGGCAGTAGAAACTGGGTGTACAGCGCGTGGCCCAGCCACGCGACATTCGACAACCCTGCCGCAGTGGCCGGATTTTCGCCCATCACGTGCGAGCCCATCGCCCGCACGCCGATCAGGCCGATCAATTCGGCCAGCATGACCAAAGCCACGATGATGCCTACCGGCAGGTAGCGGGCAAAGCCCTCTCGCACCTGCTCCATCTTGATATCGAGCATCATCACCACGAACAGGAACAGCACCATCACCGCACCGACGTAGACCACGATCAGCGCGATGGCCAGGAATTCGGCCTCCGCCAGCAGCCAGATGCAGGCCACGGAGAAAAAGGTCAGCACCAGCGAGAGCACCGCATGCACGGAGTTCCGCAAGGTGATCACGGCCAGGGCCGCGCCCACGGTAACCACACCGAAGGCGTAGAAAAGGATGAGTTGGATCAGCTGTGGATTCATGTGATGGTCGTCCTCAGCGGAAAGCCGCGTCCTGGGCCCGTGCCGCGGCGATGTCCTGCTCGAAGCGGTCACCGATGGCAAGCAGCTGCAACTTGTTCACCACGTTCTCGCCGCGGTGCTCGAAGTGGTACTCGTGCACGTGAGTTTCCACGATCGAATCCACCGGGCAGCTTTCCTCGCAGAAGCCACAGTAGATGCACTTGAAGAGGTCAATGTCATAGCGCGTGGTGCGGCGCTGGCCGTCCGATTCGCGCGGGGCCGAATCGATGGTGATGGCCAGTGCCGGGCACACCGCCTCGCACAGCTTGCAGGCGATGCAGCGTTCCTCGCCGTTGGCGTAGCGGCGCAGCGCATGCAGCCCGCGGAAGCGATTGGACTTGGGAATGTGCTCCATCGGGTAGCGGACGGTGTACTTGGGCTTGAACATGTAGCGAATGGTCAGGCCCATGCCCTGGAACAGCTCGACAAGGAGCAAGCTTTTGAAATAGTGCGTTATGCGAGACATGGTTTTCTTCAAGCCCCCGTGCCGATGGTGACCAGGCCGTAGTACTTCATGAGGCCGGCGACGAAGACCCAGACGATGGTGATGGGAATGAATACCTTCCAGCCCAGACGCATGATCTGGTCATACCGGTAGCGCGGGAAACTGGCGCGGAACCACAGGAACAGGAAGGAGAACGCGAAGGCCTTGATGAACAGCCAGATGAAACCGCCGGTCCAGATCCAGTTGATCCAGCGCGGCGCGTCGGCGGTGATCCAGCCCTGCAGCGGTGACAACCACCCGCCCATGAAGAAGATCGCCGCAAGGAAACTCACCAGGATCATGTTGGCGTATTCGGCCAGGAAGAAAATGGCGAACGCGGAGCCTGAATATTCCACGTGGAAACCGGCGACGATTTCCGACTCGCCCTCGGACACGTCAAACGGCGCGCGGTTGGTTTCGGCGACACCTGAAATGAAGTAGATGACGAACACCGGCAGCAGCGGCAACCAGTACCAGTCGAGGAAGCCCTTGTTGCCCGCTTGCGCGTGCACGATGTCGGTGAGGTTCAGGCTTCCGGTAAGCACCAGCACGCAGACGATCGACATGCCCATGGCCAGCTCATAGCTGATCACCTGGGCGGCCGCACGCATGGCGCCCAGCAGGGCGTAGCGTGAGTTCGAGGCCCAGCCGGCCAGGATGATGCCGTAGACGCCCATCGAGGTCATGGCCAACAGATACAGCACGCCGGCGTTGACGTTGGCCAACACCATCTTCTCACCGAAAGGCACCACCGCCCAGGCAGCGAAGGCAGGCACCAGGGCCAGCATCGGGGCAAGGTAGTACAGGAACTTCGAGGAGTTGGTGGGAAGGATCACTTCCTTGATCAGCAGCTTCACCACGTCGGCGAAAGCCTGCAGCATACCCAGCGGACCGACCTTGTTCGGCCCCATGCGCACGTGCATCCAGCCGATGACCTTGCGCTCCCAGTAGACGAACATCGCCACCGCCAGGATCAGCGGCACGGCGATCGCCAGGATGTAGAGCACCGGGAGGATCAGATGCGTCCAGAGTTGATCGACCATGCGCTTTAAGCCTTGCTCAGGGTGAGGGCCGCGCCATACGGCGGCAGCATTGCGGTTTCGTCGTGGCCTGCTTCGATCCAGGCGGCACCGGCCGGCACCGCGCCGGAAACGACCACCGGCAATGGATCGGAGCTACCCACCCTGACAGTGTCGCCATCGGCGAGGCCCGCAGCCTTCGCGTCGTCGGCATGCAGGTATACCGCAGGCTCGCGGTTGAGCGGATGGGCCGCCAGCGCCGTGGCGCGGCGAAGCACGGAATCGCTGCGGTAGATCGGCAAGGTGGCGATACGGGTAAGGCCACTGCCCTGCTTTGCCGTGCGGTCGGCCAGCGCCGGGCGCAGGTTCGCCGTGCGCTCGCCGATCGCGGATCGAAGGCCGGCCAGGTCGTCGAACTCAAAGCCCGGTACAGCCAGTGTTCCTCCCAGGGCGCGCAACACCTTCCAGCCCGGACGGCCTTCACCCGGCGCCTTGGCGCCGGCGGCGAGGGCCTGCTCCAGGCCGTCGACGTTGGTGAGGCTGCCCTCGTTCTCCGGAGCCAGGGCGATCGGCAGGATGACGCTTGCCACCTCCAGCAGCGACTTGCTGGCGTAGGCCGAACACGCCACCACAGCCAGCGCGTTGTCCAGTGCGCTGAAGGCAGCGGCGCCATCGGCGAAATCATGCTGCGGCTCGATACCGAACAACAGGTAGGCCTTGCGCGGCTGGGCCAGCATGGCGCGCGCATCCAGGCCACCGTTGCCCGGCAACACGCCCACACGGGCCAGGCCCACGGCGTTGGCACCCACCGGGATCTCGTTATAGGCCGCACCCACCGCCGAGGCGATGAACTTCGCCACCGCACGCAGCCACGAAGCCTGCGGATGAAGCGCGGCGGCCTCGCCCAGGATCACCACTGCATCGCCGCCCTTGAGGGTGGCGTAGGCGGCGCGGACATCGTCGTCGGCCTGGACGCTGCTGATGGCATCGGCCAACACGTCAGGCGCGGCGGCGCCGTCGTCGACCGCGGCGCGGGCCAGGGTGAGCAGTTCCGCCACCAGCGCATGCGGCGCGGCCACGGCCTCGCCCGCCAGCGGATAGTTGAAGTCGAAGTGCACCGGGTTGACCGCGTAAACCTTCGCGCCCTTCTTCACCGCCTGGCGCAGGCGATGGTTGAGCAGCGGCATTTCATGGCGAAGAGCCGAGCCCACCAGCAAGGCCGACTTCACCTTGTCCAGCTGGTTCACCGGCAGGGCGAACGGCGCGGCCGTGGCATGGTCGGCAAAATCGAGCTGGCGCAGGCGGTGGTCGATATGCGCGCTGCCCAGGCCGCGGGCCAGGCGTACCAGCAGGTCACCTTCTTCGCTGGTGCTGGCACCATGGGCCAGGATGCCAAGGTCAGCGCCCGGTGTTTTCTTCAGCGCCTCGGCGGCGACAGCCAGGGCATCGTCCCAGGTGGTGGTTGCCCAGGTGCCGTTACGCTTGACCATCGGCGCCTTGAGGCGGTCGTCGGCGTACATGCCCTGGTGGCTGTAGCGGTCGCGGTCGGACAGCCAGCACTCGTTGATGTTCTCGTTGTCGCGCGGCACCGTGCGCAGCACTTCGCCGCGGCGCGAATGCAGCCACAAATTCGAACCGAGCGCATCGTGGTAGCCCACTGACGGACGGGCAATCAGTTCCCAGGCGCGCGCCTTGAACTGGAACGGCTTGTTGGTGAGCGCGCCCACCGGGCAGACATCGATGATGTTGCCCGAAAGCTCGCTTTCGATCGTCTTGCCGATGTACGTGCCGATTTCGAGGTCTTCACCGCGGCTCATGCCGCCAAGCTCGTAGGTGCCGGCGATCTCGCTGGTGAAGCGCACGCAGCGGGTGCACTGGATGCAGCGGGTCATCTCGGTGGCGATCAGCGGGCCGAGGTTCTCATCGGAAACGGTGCGCTTGCGCTCGTTGTAACGCGACACCGAACGGCCATAACCCAGCGAGACATCCTGCAGTTCGCACTCGCCACCCTGGTCGCAGATGGGGCAGTCCAACGGATGGTTGATCAGCAGGAATTCCATCACGTTGCGCTGCGACTTCAGCGCCCGGTCCGAACGCGTGAACACCTTCATGCCCTCCCCCACCGGCGTGGCGCAGGCCGGTGCCGGCTTGGGCATCTTCTCGATTTCCACCAGGCACATGCGGCAATTGGCGGCGATGGTGAGTTTGCGGTGGTAGCAGAAACGCGGGATCGGGATCCCCGCGGCGTCGGCCGCGTGGATGATCATCGAACCTTTGGGCACCTGCAGGGCGCGGCCATCGATCTCGATGTTGACGAGGTCGGACGCTACGTTGTTGGCGGGCTGCGCACTCATCAGGCGGCCACTCCACGGTTTGCTTGGGCGAGCATGTCTTCGGTCTTGGAACGCTTGTGGGTGACGAAGTATTCGAACTCGTCCCAGAAGTGGTGCAGGAACCCCTGCACCGGCCACGCGGCAGCTTCACCGAAGGCGCAGATGGTATGGCCTTCGATCTGGCCGGCGACGGCCTTGAGCCTGTGCAGGTCGTCCTGCGTGCCCTCACCTTCGACGATGCGGGTAAGCACGCGGTGCATCCAGCCGGTACCTTCGCGGCAAGGCGTGCACTGGCCGCAGGATTCAGCCTTGTAGAACTGCGCGATGCGCTGGCAGGCCTTCACCATGCAGGTGGTGTGGTCCATGACGATCACGGCACCGGAACCCAGGCCCGAACCTGCTTTCTGCAGGCTGTCGTAGTCCATGGTGCACTCGGTGATGATCGATGCCGGCAGTACCTTCATCGATGAACCGCCGGGAATCACGGCCTTAAGCTTGTTGCCGTTGCGGATGCCGCCGGCCATGTCAAGCAGGTCGTTGAACGATGTACCCAGGCGGATCTCGTAGTTGGCAGGCTTGGCCACATGGCCGGACACCGAGAAGATCTTCGGACCGCCATTGTTGGGCTTGCCAAGATTCAGGAACCAGTCCGCGCCATGGCGCAGGATCGCAGGCACCGAAGCATAGGTTTCGGTGTTGTTGATGGTGGTCGGCTTGCCGTACAGGCCGAAGCCCGCCGGGAACGGAGGCTTGAAGCGGGGCTGGCCTTTCTTGCCTTCGAGCGATTCCATCAGCGCGGTTTCTTCGCCGCAGATGTAGGCACCTGCACCCAGCGCGGTATAGATGTCGACATCCAGATCGCCACCCAGTCCCTTGCCGAGCAGGCCCGCGGCGTAAGCTTCCTTCAGGGCCTCTTCGAAGTTCTCGAAGGGCTCGTGATGGAATTCACCACGCAGATAGTTGTAGGCAACCGAGGACCCGGTGCAGTAACAGGCAATGGCCAGGCCCTCGATCACCGAGTGCGGGTTGAAGCGCAGGATGTCGCGGTCCTTGCAGGTGCCCGGTTCGGATTCATCGGAATTGCACAGGATGTACTTCTGCCCCGGCGCTGTGCGTGGCATGAATGACCACTTCAAGCCCGTGGGGAAGCCTGCGCCGCCACGGCCGCGCAACGAGCTTTTCTTCAACTCGTCGATGATCGTGCCAGGATCGGGACGCTCGGCCAGGATTTTCTTCCAGGCTTCATAACCGCCGATGGAAAGGTAGTTATCCAACGCCCACGGCTTGTCGAAGTGGAGCGTCGTGTAAACGACCTGATGCTCCTGGGGCGCGGGACCGACCGGTCCGGTAATGCTTGCCATCTGCCTGCGCTCCTACTTCAGACCGTCGAGGATCTCATCGACTTTTTCAGTCGTGAGGCGCTCGTGGTAATGACCGTTGACCACCATCATCGGCGCGCCGCAGCAGGCCGCGAGGCATTCTTCTTCTCGCTTGAGGTAAATACGGCCGTCGGCCGTGCTCTCGCCGGTACGGATACCGAGCTTGCCTTCGCAATGGCGCACGATGTCGTTGGCGCCGTTGAGCCAGCACGAGATGTTGGTGCAGATGGCCACATTGTTGCGGCCTACGGGCACCGTCTCGAACATCGAGTAGAAACTCGCCACTTCGTAGGCCCACACGGCCGGGAGGTCGAGGTATTTGGCCGTGGCGGTGATCAGCGTATCGGTAAGGAAGCCGCGGTTCTGCTCCTGGGCCGCCATCAGCGCCTGGATCAGCGCCGAGCGTTTACGGTCCGGCGGAAATTTCGACGCCCAGTGATCGATATGGTCGCGGGTGTGCTGCTCGAGTACCGCGATCGGATCGACATCCTTGACCTCGGCGTAATGTCCAGTTGCTTTCATATTCTTGTCCCGTCGCCCTTAGCGATCGACTTCGCCGAAGACGAGGTCGTAAGTGCCAATCATGGCGACCACGTCGGCAAGCATGTGGCCACGCACTACCGTGTCCATCGAGGACAGGTGGGCGAAGCCCGGTGCGCGCAGGTGCACGCGGAAGGGTTTGTTGGCGCCATCAGACACCAGGTAGCAGCCGAACTCACCCTTGGGTGCTTCCACCGCCTTGTAGGTTTCGCCGGCAGGCACGCCGTAGCCTTCGGTGAACAGCTTGAAGTGATGGATCAGTGCTTCCATGTCCTCCTTCATGCCGGCGCGGCTGGGCGGCGCCACCTTGAAGTTCTGCACCATCACCGGGCCTGGATTGGCCCGCAGCCACGTCACGCATTGCTTGATGATGCGATTGGACTGGCGCATTTCTTCCATGCGCACGAGGTACCGGTCGTAGCAGTCGCCATTGACGCCGACGGGAATATCGAAGTCCATCTCGGCGTAGGAGGCATACGGCTGCTTCTTGCGAAGATCCCAGGCAATGCCCGAACCGCGCAACATGGCACCGGTCATGCCCCACGCCTGTGCCTTCTCGGGCGAAATTACGCCGATGCCCACCGTACGCTGCTTCCAGATGCGGTTGTTGGTGAGCAGGCTTTCGTACTCGGCCACGCGCTCGGGGAAGTCATCGGTGAAAGCGTCGAGGTAATCGAGCATGGAGCCTTCGCGCCATGCGTTGATGCGCTTGAGATCCGCGCCCTTGTGCCAGGGAGATTCGCGGTACTGCGGCATCTGCGTGGGCAGGTCGCGGTAGACACCGCCCGGACGGTAATACGTGGCGTGCATGCGCGCGCCGGACACCGCCTCGTAGCAATCCATGAGCTCTTCGCGCTCACGGAATGCGTACAGGAACACCGCCATGGCGCCGAGATCGAGCGCATTGGAACCGACCCACATAAGGTGGTTCAGGATGCGGGTGATCTCGTCGAACATGGTGCGGATGTACTGCGCGCGGACCGGCGCCTCGATACCCATCAGGGTTTCGATGGCGCCGACATAGGCGTGCTCGTTGCACATCATCGACACGTAATCCAGGCGATCCATGTAGCCGATCGACTGGTTGAAAGGCTTGGACTCGGCCAGCTTCTCGGTGCCACGGTGCAGCAGGCCCACGTGCGGATCGGCACGGACCACGGTTTCGCCGTCCATCTCCAGCACCAGGCGCAACACGCCGTGCGCGGCCGGATGCTGGGGGCCGAAGTTCATCGTGTAGTTGCGGATTTCCTGCATATCAGTTCTCGCGCCAGCGGTCGGCGGCTTCGGCGCGGCCTTGTTCGAGGTCGGCGTCGTTGCGGATGGTGCGCGGTACCAGCACGCGCGGCTCAATCGACACCGGTTCGTAGACCACTCGCTTCTGCTCGGGGTCGTAGCGCACCTCGACGTTGCCTATCAGCGGGAAGTCCTTGCGGAACGGATGGCCGACGAAGCCGTAGTCGGTGAGGATGCGGCGAAGATCAGGGTGGCCTTCGAAGATGATGCCGTACATGTCGAAGGTTTCGCGCTCGAACCAGTCCGCGCCGGGCCAGATGCCGGTGAGCGAGGGCACGACCGGCAGCGTGTCGTCTTCGCAGAAGATGCGCAGGCGGATACGGCGGTTGTGTTCGATCGACAGCAGGTGGACGACGGCTGCGAAGCGGCGCGGCTGCGCCGTTTCACGCGGACGCTCGGCCCAGGTGAAGCGGCCCATGGCCTGGCCCTCGACGCCGCGCGAGAAACCCTCGCCCTGGGCGGTGTCGGTGTCCCATTCGGTCTGGCCATAGCCCAGGTAGTCGATCCCGCAGGTGTCGATATAGACGCTGAAACGGAATTCGGCCTCGTCACGCAGGGCCTTGGCCACCGTCAGCAAGTCGCCCGCGGCGACTTCGGCGGTGACTTCGTTGCGGACCACGGTGACGCGCAGGGTATCGCCGAAGCGCGCGGCAAGGCGGCCGACGAGCGGGGTCTGGAGGTTTTCGCTCATGTGCGGTCCTTCAGCGCGCGATGGTGTGGGTGCGGCGGATTTTCTTCTGCAACTGCAAGATGCCGTGGATCAATGCTTCGGCCGTGGGCGGGCAGCCCGGCACGTAGATGTCCACCGGCACGATGCGGTCGCAGCCGCGCACCACGGAATAGGAATAGTGGTAATAACCGCCGCCATTGGCGCACGAACCCATGGATATCACCCACTTCGGCTCGGGCATCTGGTCGTAGACCTTGCGCAGCGCCGGGGCCATCTTGTTGACCAGTGTGCCGGCCACGATCATGACGTCGGACTGGCGGGGGCTGGGACGGAAGATCACGCCGTAGCGGTCGAGGTCCAGCCGTGCGGCGCCGGCGTGCATCATCTCCACCGCGCAGCAGGCCAGGCCGAAGGTCATCGGCCACATCGAGCCGGTGCGAGCCCAGTTCATCAGCGCATCGACGCTGGTGGTGGCAAAGCCGCGCTGGACGATCGGGCTGTCGCCGTTCGGCCGCAGGATGTCATCGACGATATTGAGCGGCTGCGGGTTGTGCATCACCCGGTCGATGCTGGACATCACTCCCATTCGAGCGCTCCCTTCTTCCATACGTAGGCGAAACCGATCACCAGCAACAGCAGGAATAGTCCCATCTCCACCAGGGCGATCACGCCGAGGTCGGAGAACACCGTGGCCCATGGGAACAGGAAGGCGATTTCCAGGTCGAAGATGATGAAAAGGATCGCGATCAGGTAGTACCTGACGTCGAACTTCATGCGGGCGTCTTCGAACGCTTCGAAGCCGCATTCATAGGGAGCGAGCTTTTCGGCAGTCGGCCGGCTCGTGCCGGCCAGCAGGCCGATCACCAGCAGGGCAATTCCAAGCCCGGTGGCGACGGCGATGAACAACAGGACGGGCCAGTATTCGGCGAGCACGGCAACACGTACCTCCGCGCCTGGGGGACTTCGGCGCATCAGTGACCACTCGTGGGGCGAGCAGTCCGGTCAAGGAGCCCCGGCGGCATCAGCTGCGCGCAAGGGACATCCACCATGGAACGGAAAGAAAACGATTAAGCGGCCCATTGTACCAGTCGGTACAGGGATTCAGACAAGGCTTGGGAGGCCAATCTTCCCGCGGTGCGGCAATTGGCCTTCAATTACATCGTTTGCGTCGGCCGTTCGGAGGCCAGCATGCCCGCCAGGATATTCTCGATACGCGCGCGAGCGGCCTCGCCATCGGATGTTTCGTTGAACTGGACGCCGATACCGGCCGTGCGGTTGCCCTGCGCTCCAATGGGAGTGATCCATACCACCTTGCCCGCCACCGAAAGACGTTCGGATTCGTCGATCAGGGTGAGAAGCAGTACCACTTCGTCGCCGAGGCTGTAGCGCTGGGCCGTGGGGGCGAATATACCGCCGCCCTTCAGGAACGGCATATAGGCCTGGTAGAGCGCGGCTTCATCCTTGATCTTCAGCGACATGATGCCCTGTCGGGGTGCGGCGGAGACGTTCATGCGATTCCCGAAAGGATGGGGCAAGGCCTCATGCTAGCGACCCGGCGCCGGGCGGAGCAAGTTCGGCCCAGCCCCAATGGTCGAATATCCACGGCGAGCGGAGTGGCAAGGAGAGTTTCACGAAACCTCCACGTTCGAGCCTTGGGTCGCGCAGGATCCAGCCCCGGCGTGTCTTTTCCAGTGGGGCGTCGCGCCACAGCCAGCTTCCACTGCCCTGCCCCGATACCACCAGCAGGCGCAGCCCCGGCCTGACCCACACCGGCGGCTGCCAAGGCAATGTCGTGTGCGGCGGCGAGGGCAACGTGAAGGTTTCTTCCGGCTGGACCATGCCAAGCAATCGCTTGCCGCTCAGGCTGAGCTGGGTGCGGTACTCAAGGACTGCCTTGCGTTTGCCTGATTCGATCGCCGTGGACAGCGGCAGCCTGGCGGCCACCGTACCGGCGGCCATCCGGCCGTGGATCATATAAGTAACGATATGTGCGTCTGGCGCAGCAGCCCTCGCAGCAAGGCGGGCCATCACATGGGCGCTGCCGTGATCGGGGTGGCGGTCGCCCAGGGCGGGCAGCACCATCAGGGTGGGAGCCGTGGCGGTGATCACCGCACTGATCGTCGTGACTGCAGCGGCGGCGTCGCGCGACAGGCAACCGGTGATGTCCATGTCGTGCCAGCCCAGGGTATGCAGTGAGGATTCTTCCACACCCAATCGCGCCAGCGCCGCCCGGACCTCGCCCCGGCGCCGCGTTCCCCAGCGTGTCCGTCCCTGAGCATCGATGACAATGCGACGCTCCATGAAGCGCTGGGGCCAGGGGTTGTCGTCGCCATCGGTGAGCAGCAGCACGTCTACTGTCCCGCCCGCATCGAGTACGGCCTGGATCAGGCCGCCCACAGCCAGGGATTCGTCATCCGGATGAGGCGAGACCACCAGCATGCGCACGCGCTCGTTGAGCGGCGGAAGCACCATTGCGGCACGTGCCGCGCTCACAGGCGGCCCATCGAAACGGCCATCGGCGGTGATGGTCACCGCCATGTGGAGAGCAACTCCAGCATGACAAGGTCCGTGCGCAACGGCCCGCGCAAGGCCTCGCGCGCACGATTGGCGGACGCGAACCACGCGTCCAGGGCGAAACCATCCAGCGCGCTGCCCAGGGGTGCTTCTTCACCCTGGGCACGGGCCCGGGACTCCTCCGCGACTGCCTGGGCTGCGAACCAGAGGTACGACGGTGGCGTGGCCGCCTGCCAACGCCGGGCCACTTCCATGGGGTCACCGCGGCCCGAAGCCAGGGCCCGAAGATCGTTGCGGACTTCGTTGCGGGCCTTCAGCTGCCCTTGCGCCGCCCACGCGCGGGCCTGCCCCGGATTGCCGTTCGCGGCGGCTAGCGCCGCTGCAGCATCGGACACGCCCTCTGCAACAAGCCAGGCCATTGCCGCGTCCGGCGCGGGCAGATTGAAATCCACACGCTGGGTTCGACTGCGGATCGTCGCCGGCAGGCGCCACGGGGCATCGGCCACCAACACCAGCAGGGTTTCGCGAGAGGGTTCCTCGAGAGTCTTCAGCAAGGCATTGGCGGCCGGTGTGTTCATCGCATCGGCCGGGTCGATGCTGGCCACCTGCCAGCCACCGAACTGGCTGGACATGGCCAGGCGCTGTGACAACTCGCGCATCTGGTCGATGACGATTTCCGTACGCGGCGTGCCGTCCTTGCGCAGCCCAAGGCCGATGGTGGCGCGATCGGGGTGGGTACCTGCCGCGTACAGCAGGCAGGCCTTGCAATGGCCGCAGGCTTCGGCATCGGCAGGTGCCTGGCACAGCAATGCCCTGGCCAGGCGATCAAGGAATATACGCTTGCCCAGACCCGCCGGACCCGCCAGCAACAAGGCGTGGGGCATGACTCCGCGCTCGCGCCGGCTTTTAAGCAGGGCCCAGGGTTCTTCGTGCCATGGCATCGGTGTCATGGCCTGCATGATGCCACCAGCATGTGCAGGGGACGTCACTGGCATCGATGGAGCTGGTAACAGGCCACTGCCCGATTGTGTTCGGCGAGCGAGGCTGAAAACACATGGCTGCCGTCGCCACGCGAAACGAAATACAACTCGTTGCCCGGCGCCGGATGGGTCGCGGCTTCGAGAGCGGCCTTGCCTGGCATGGCGATCGGCGTCGGCGGCAGGCCGGCTCGGGTATAGGTGTTGTAGGGTGAGTCTTGACTCAGGTCTGCCTTGTGGATGTTGCCGGCGTAGGCCGCGCCCATGCCGTAGATCACGGTGGGATCTGTCTGAAGCAGCATATGCTGCTGCAGCCGCCGCACGAACACACCGGCGATCCGCGGTCGTTCGTCCGCACGTCCGGTTTCCTTCTCGACGATCGACGCCAGCACCAGGGCATCGTCAGCCGAAGCCAGCGGCAGGTCGGTGGCACGCCCGGCCCACGCTTGGCCCAGGGCTTTGGCCATGGCGGCATGGGCACGCTTCAGGATATCCAGGTCGCTGTCGCCCTTGACGTAGGCATAGGTCTCGGGAAGGAAGCGCCCTTCGGGAAACTGCCCGGGTGCGCCGATCTGTTTCATGACTTCGTCATCGGAGAGGCCTGCCGCCACCTGCGAGAGTTTGTCGGCACGTGCCAGCGCGCGCCGCACATCAACGAACGTCCAGCCATCGACGATCGTCATGTAACGCTGGATCACGCGACCTGCCGCCATGTTGTCCAGCAGGCCGCGCGGGGTGATGCCGGGTGGGAGGGCATACTCACCAGCATGCAGGCGCCCTGCCACACCCATCCGCGTCGCCAGCACCCGCCAATACCATGGCGACGCGCGCGTGACGCCACGGGCACGCAGGTCCGCCACGATGTCCCGGAAGGAGGTGCCGCGGCCGACATCGATGGTGTCGCCCGCCGACGGGATAGCCAGCGGGGCATGGGTGAACCGCATGTAGCCGAACCCGAGGAAACCGGCCGCGGCCACGAGGGCCAGCATGACCAGGACAAGTAGCGGGCGCAGCAGTGCGCGGCCACGTGGATGCTTCATGGTTGCTCCGGGTGGCACAAGGGTGGCATGCCGGCGTTGGTCCACGCCGCCTGCAGGCCTCTGGCCACGGGACCTGTTGCATATTGCCGGTCGCCGATGGCGCGAACAGGAAGCATGCCGCGAACGGAGGACGCAAGGAACACTTCCGAGGCTGAATCCAGCATGGCACGGCCGATATCCGTTTCGACCGCGTCCGGCAGGCTCGCCAGGGCCAGGCGCCGGCCCACGCCAGCGACTCCGCAGCGATTCAGGGCCGGAAACATCGGCACGCCATCGACCACCAGGCCGATCGATGCCGCGGTGGTACTGATCACGCGGCTATCGGTGTCCAGCATCAGGCCGTCGGCGAAGGAGGGATCGTCCCATTCGGCACGCGCAAGCACCTGTTCGAGCCGGTTGAGGTGCTTGATGCCGGCAAGCTTCGGCTGCAACGACCAGCGCGTGGCGCATTCGAACAAGGCCACGCCATGGGTAGCAACAAAAGCATCGACCTGGCGCATGGGCGAGGCGGCCACGATCACCCGTCCCTGGGACGCGGCCAGGCGCGCGTAACCCCGGGGACCACTGCCGGCTGTCCAGGTAATGCGAACCACGGCGTCATCAAGACCATCGACAGCCGCTGAAACTTCATCAGCAAGGAAGCCTGATACCGGACATGCCAGGCGGAGCCTGCGGCAACCTTCCTCCAGCCGCTCCATATGCCACGTCCACAGCGGCGCCCTGCCCGCCACCACCCGCAAGGTTTCAAACAGGCCGTCGCCGTACGCCAGGCCGCGGTCGTCGGCGGGCAACCCAGTGGCCGCCCGTCCATCCACGCGCAAGCGGCGGGGGTCGTTCAAGACAGGTCGCCCAGTGCCCGCAACATGCCCCTCGCCTTGGCCCGGGTCTCGGCCAGTTCACGCTGGGGATCGGAGTCGGCGACGATGCCCGCGCCTGCGCGCAAGCTCAGCCGCGTACCCTCCAGGGTCATGGTGCGGATGAGGATGTTGAGATCCATGCTGCCGTCGCGGTCGAGGTAGCCCATGGACCCGGTGTAAGCCCCCCGCCCCACGCCCTCGATCGAAGCGATGATCTGCATGCAACGCACCTTCGGACAGCCTGTAATGGTGCCGCCGGGAAAGGTGGCGGCGATGACTTGCCCAGGTGTCACGCCTTCGCGCAACCGTCCACGCACATTGCTGACGATGTGATGCACATGGGCGTAGGACTCCACGGTCATCAGTTCATCGACCTGGACACTTCCCGGCTCACAGACGCGGCCCAGGTCGTTGCGCTCCAGGTCGATCAGCATCACGTGCTCGGCACGTTCCTTCGGATGGGCGTGCAGTTCCTGCACCATGCGCGCGTCGTCATCGTCGGCATGGCGCGGGCGGGTGCCGGCAATCGGCCGCACCTGCACCACGCCGTCGCGCGAAGACACCAACCGCTCGGGTGACGAACTGACAATGGCCCATTCGCGCCACTGCAGCATCCCGGCGAAAGGGGCGGGATTGGCCGCGCGCAGCGCGGCGGCCAGCTGCGCCGGTGGCAGCGGCTCGGCAAATCGCGCGCGCCATTGACGGGAGAGGTTCACCTGGAAGATGTCACCGGCGGCAAGGTGCTCATGGATACGCGCCACGCCGTCCAGGAATCTTGCCGCTTCGTCTTCATCTATCGACAAAGGTGCGGGCAATGGCGCCCAGGGCTCGGCGTTCTCGGCCTGTTCGAGGTCGGCGGCCATCTCGTCGATGAGCGCTGCGTAGCGTGACTCGGCCACGAGGATGGTCTGGTCGAGCTCGTGATCGATGATGATCGCAGCCGGGCAGCGCAGCGCCATCGCGATCGGCAGGTTTCCGGGCTCAGCCGGCAGCCACAGGCTGGGCTCTACTTCACGGGCCAGTTCATAGCCCAAAAACACCATCCAGCCACCGGTAAAGGGCAGCCCGTCACTGCGCGGCCCGGTGTGTTGATCGTGCCAGGCTTCATCAAGCGCATCGAGGAAACCACGCGTAAGCACACGCTCACCGTCACGGACGATGCCATCGCGTCCCAGGCAAAGCTCACCTTGCGGGAAGGCGAAAAGAAGATCGTAACGCGCCTGCGCGGTACCTCGCACGGCGCTGTCGAGCAGGCCGGGGTAACGTGCGGGCCGCGCGGCGGCCAGTGCGAGCAGGTCGCGGCGGCCGGCCAGGTGGCGGGTAACGTGCGCCACGACCAGCCGCTGCCTCAGGCGCGCCGGAAGGCGAGCGTACCGTTGGTACCGCCGAAGCCGAACGAGTTGGAAATCACGATGTCCAGCTTGGCCTGCCGCGCGGTGTTGGGCACGAAGTCCAGGTCACAACCGTCGCCGGGCTGCTCCAGGTTGATCGTCGGCGGGATCACGCCATCGCGAATGGCCAGAAGCGAGAAGATGGCCTCGACGCCACCGGCTGCACCAAGCAGGTGCCCGGTGACCGATTTGGTGGAGCTCATCGCAAGCTTGTAGGCGTAATCGCCGAAGATCTTCTTCGCTGCGCCCACCTCGGCCAGGTCGCCGACGGGCGTGGATGTGCCGTGCGCGTTGACGTAGTCGACGTCGGTCGGGTTCACGCCGGCATCGTGCAGTGCGTTCTTCATGCACAGTGCCGCGCCATCACCGCTGGGGGCGGTGATGTGGTACGCATCGCCGCTCATGCCGAAACCGACAATCTCGCCATAGATATTGGCACCGCGCGCCTTGGCATGATCGTATTCCTCGAGCATCAGCACTCCGGCACCATTGGACAGAGCGAAACCATCGCGCCCGGCATCCCACGGGCGGCTGGAACCGGCAGGGTCGTCATTGCGCGTGGTCATGGCGCGTGCCGAACAGAAGCCGGCCATGGCCGTGGGCGTAGTGGCGAACTCCGCACCGCCGGCGATCATCGCATCGGCGTCGCCGTACTGGATCAGGCGCATGGCCATGCCGATGTTGTGCGCAGCCGTGGTGCACGCCGACACCAGCGCAATGTTCGGGCCGGTCAGGCCCAGGTAGATCGAAAGATGCCCCGAGATCATGTTGATGATCGAGCTGGGCACATAGAACGGCGAAACCTTGCGCGGACCGCGCGCGGCGAGCTCCAGCGCGGTGGACTCGATGGTGTCCAGGCCGCCGATACCGGCGCCCACGGCCACGCCAATGCGCTCGGCGTTTTGTTCAGTGACGGTGAAACCGGAATCGCGGAAAGCCTGCATGCCGGCGGCGATGCCGTAATGGATGAAATGATCCATCCGCTTGACGTCCTTGGGCGGTACCCATGCCGAGGCGTCGAAATCACGGACTTCGCCAGCGATGCGCGTGGCATAACCGCTGGCGTCGAAATGCGTCACCGGGCCGATGCCGCTCCGGCCCTCGACCACGTTGGACCAGGCGGTGGCGATATCGTTGCCGACGGGCGAGACGATGCCCATACCGGTGACAACCACACGTCGTTTGCTCATGCGTAACTTCCTTAAGCGTGCCAGTCCCGCAACCATACGCGGGCGCAGGTTACGAAATGCAGAAACGAAAACTGCGCCTTGTGGCGCAGCGTTCGATGGTGCTCGATGATGGCTGGCCCATCGGGCGGACCAACCGATCAGCGGATGATCAGGCGTCCTTGGAGTGGGCCTTGATGTAATCGACGGCCTGCTGAACGGTAGTGATCTTCTCCGCTTCCTCATCGGGAATCTCGGTCTCGAACTCTTCCTCGAGCGCCATGACGAGCTCGACGGTGTCCAGCGAATCCGCGCCCAGATCGTCGACGAACGACGCGTTGGCCGTGACCTGATCTTCCTTGACGCCCAGCTGTTCGATGACGATCTTCTTAACGCGTTCTTCGATGGTGCTCATGGTTACCAATACCTCCCGAGGGAAAAAGCCGGCGGCATTGTAGTGGCTAACCCCAAGGGGCCGCCAGCGCCCGCCGCCAGCACTGAAATGTCCGCGAAAGCCCGTTTGGCCGGCGCGAAAGCGTGATTGTCCACTAAAACCTGTCCTGAGGCGAATCGGCGGCCCGGCCGCCGCGCCACCTTGCCCCTAGGGCATATACATGCCGCCGTTCACGTGGAGCGTCTCACCGGTGATGTACGCCGCCTGCGCAGAAGCCAGGAAGGCCACCGCATGGGCAATGTCCGAGACATCGCCCAACCGTCCCAGGGCGATCTGGCCCATCAGGCCCTCGCGTTGTTCGGCCGAAAGCGCGCGTGTCATGTCGGTATCGATGAAACCCGGCGCCACCACGTTCACGGTGATACCGCGCGAACCGATTTCCCTGGCCAGGGATTTGGAGAACGCGATGATGCCCGCCTTGGCCGCCGCGTAATTCGCCTGCCCCGGGTTGCCAGTGACACCCACCACGGAGGCTATGGAAATGATGCGTCCCTTGCGCGCCTTCATCATGCCGCGCAGTACCGCCTTCGAAGTACGGAACACTGATGTGAGATTGGTGTTGATGATGTCGTTGAAGTCCTCTTCCTTCATGCGCATCAGCAGCTGGTCGCGGGTGATGCCGGCGTTGTTCACAAGCACCGAAGTCGCGCCGAAGGTCTTGCCGATCTCATCCACCAGTGCCTCGACGGCGGCGGGGTCGGTTACGTCCAGGCGACGGCCATGGCCACCGGAGGCTGCCATGCGCTCGCCGATGGCCGCGGCGCCGGCATCGCTGGTGGCTGTGCCTATCACCGTGGCGCCGGCCTGGGCGAGTGTGTCGGCAATGGCAGCGCCAATACCGCGGCTCGCACCGGTCACCAGGACGATCTCGCCGGCGAGGGAATGGGTCATGGGAGTTTCCTTGGGGTTTTGAAGTGGATCACGCCAGCGCGGCGGCGAGGTCGTCGGGCGTACCGATGGGGCGAGCCTCGATGGCCTTGTCGATGCGCTTGACCAGGCCCGAGAGCACCTTGCCCGGTCCACACTCGATCACCCGGGTGATGCCCGCGGCGCCAAGCGCCTGCACGCACTGCGTCCAGCGCACCGGTAGGTACAGTTGGCGCTGCAGGGCTCCACGGATGGCATCCACGCCAAGGTGTACTTGCGCGTCGGCGTTCTGCACCACCGGGATGCGTGGCTCGCTCCAGGCCACCGCGCCCATCCGCTCGCCCAGGCGATCGGCAGCCTCGCGCATCAACATGCTGTGCGAAGGCACCGAAACGGCAAGGCGGATGGCCTTCTTTACACCCAGCTCCGCCAAGCGTGCGATGGCGCGGTCCACGGCGGCGGCGTGGCCTGCGATCACCAGCTGGCCCGGCGAGTTGAAATTGGCCGGCGCGACGATGTCGCCCTGCGCCACGTCGGCGCAGACCTGGGCGATATGCTCATCATCGCCGCCCAGGATGGCGGCCATCGCGCCCACGCCAGCCGGCACGGCCTGCTGCATCAGGCGGCCACGCTCGGCCACCAGGCCCGCGGCATCGTGCAGCGACAGGGCGCCGGCACAAACCAGGGCGCTGTATTCGCCCAGGCTATGGCCCGAAAGCATGGCCGGTGTTGCGCCGCCCAGGGAATGCCACACGCGCCACGCGGCGACGCTTGCCGCCAGCAAGGCCGGCTGGGTGTTCTCGGTACGGTTCAGGTCATCTTCCGGACCCTGCTGGGACAGCGCCCATAGGTCGCGTCCAGCACCGGCGGAAGCTTCATCGAAGGTCGTCTTCACTTCCGGATGGGCGGCGGCAAGCTCGGCGAGCATGCCCACGGCCTGGGAGCCCTGTCCTGGGAATACGAAGGCGAGCGAAGCAGTGGTCATGCGGTGGCCTGGCTGAAGGTCAAAAGGCTGATGGTGCCATCGAACGGCCGGATGCGCGAGGGTATGGAATGCGCATGCTCAAGGGCCCGGAACGGACGTACGAAAACAAGGCGGCGCGTTTCCGCGCCGCCTTGTCGGTGACAGTCCAGTCAACGGAGGGCGAAAGCCCTCCGCGTGGATCAATCTTCTTCGACCACCGGGCCTGCGGTCTGGATGACCTTCTTGCCGCGGTAGTAGCCGTCCTTGGTGACGTGGTGGCGCAGGTGCACCTCGCCGCTGGTCGGATCGGTGGACAGCTGCACGGTCTTCAACGCGTCGTGCGAACGGCGCATGCCGCGGGTGGACGGGGTCTTGCGGCTCTTGGCAACGGCCATGATCTATCTCCAGCGAAAACTAGCGTTTCTTGAGTTCGCCCAGAACGGCGAACGGGTTATCGGTACGACCGCTCGACGGAGGTTCTTCGTCGGGGGCCACCAGTTCTTCGGGCAGCGTACTGTCCGGATTCACCGGGACCAGCGGCAGCGCCAACAGCAATTCATCCTCGATGACCGCAGCCATGGCCACGCGCCCATCGTCTTCCACCAGCAAGGCCTCGTAACCCGGCGGCAACGCGGCTTCGTCGCTCTCGTCGGTGATCAGGCCGAGACGCATGTCGATAACCACGGGCAACACGAACGGCTCTAGCGTGCGCTGGCAGGTGACTGTCAGGGGCGCGTTAGCACGGATGGCCACATACGCCACCCCGAACTCATCCCGACCGAAATCCACCGTGTAGGCTATCTCGCCGTCCGGCGCCGCAAGCACCTCTACCAGGCGGGTGAGACCCGATACCGGTAAGGATCCTTCGAAGCTGCGCCGCGCCGTCACCATGCGCCACACATCCAGGGACGAGGGCAAAGTCACGGACATAATCGGGAAATGGTAGGTAGCCGACGCCAGGAAGTCAACTATTCTGAAGCACTTGCGACTTGGGGCACCTTGGGTTTTGCAGTGATGGCCGGCCTTGCGGCAGACTTGGGCCCTGCCTGACGGCCGGGGCGCGAAGGAGACAATACACCCGTGAATGTCCCTGCTCCGGCGATCCTCGCCGGTATTTTCGTCGCCCTGGTGCTCGCCGGGTTGGCCGCCATGCTCAGCCAGGGGCGGACACGCCGCCGCCAGCGCACGTTTGCAGCGTTGGTCGACCACGCCGACCGCCTGGAGTCGGACCTGAAAGAATGCCGGATCCGCCTCCAGCGCGCCCACGCCATGATGGCCGAGACACCCGACCGACCGGCGGCCGGCGAACAACAGGCCCGTCATGCGCTCGACTCAGGCTTGCGTGCCCTGCTCCAACAGCGCATCTGGATCCGCGACGAGGCGCCCTCGGCCAGCCAGGCCGACCTCGACAACGCCGTCCAGGCCCTGGCCAAGGCCCGGCAGCGCATCGAGCCGGGCCTGCGCGACCTGGATGAAGCCCAGCATGCGCTGGACGTCGCCGTGCGCGACCATATCCGGCCCTCAAGCGGCTAGTTTCCGGAGCCACCGGGCACGCCCGGGGGTGTCACCGCCCTGTCGGCCTGGACCACGAACACGCATTGGCTGGCGGTGACCTGCGGCATAGGCCCCGCCGGTATCCGCGCCAGGTAAAAGGCGACGCGCTTGCGTCCGTCGAAGAGATCAAGGCGGCCTGCCGGTATCGGTGCATCGACACGCGAACAAAGCGATATTCGCCACGGCAGGCGCTCTTCTTCGCGAAGTGAAGACTCATCTACCGCCAGCACGATCGGCGCCCCTTTCGTCGCGGCAAACCCGGCTTCGTCAAGGTGCCAGGCAGCCAGCTGTGGCGCCCGCCCATGTTTCACGTTCAACGGACTGTCCAGGCTACGAACGGGGCGATCCAGCGCGAAAGACAGTTCAGCGGCCAGCTTGAAGTTGTCAGCCACCGGGATGGCGCCAGGGTGGGCGGCCAGAAGTGGCGCCATGGCGTCGGAGGCCTCCTTCCAGCCGGTGAAGTTGGCCGGGAAAGCCTTCCATCCGGCTAGTCGCCCGGCGCCCGTCGGTGATGAAGCCAGGGCCAGGTAACCAAAACCTGCAAGCAGGCCGAGCGCTGCCAGGCCGGCCGTGGCAATCACCCAGCGACGATCCGCCCCACGCCACAACACCGGAAGCACGGCAACCAGGGGCAGGTATCCCTGCAGGGGCCAATGGGCACGGAAACGCAGGTCGTCGGCGAACAGGCCCAACACAAACCAGGCCACGATGTAGGTGATCGACAGCGTGGCGACGATATCCCACGGCGCCTGCGCACGGCGGCGCCAGGCCTGCCAGGCGGCCCAGAGCAGGCAGCCGTAGAGCAGCGGTGTACAGGCCAGGGCCTGCTCCACTGGCTGCACCAGAGCGTCGGCATGGAACCGCCAGGGGTTGCGGTCAACCAGCTGGAAGGCCAGGCCTACGCCCGACTGGCGGAGGTTGTAGATAACCATCGGCACCAGGCCCAACCCGGCGATGCCCATGGCCAACCAGAATCCAGGGCGCGTCCATCGCGCGCGACCGCGTGGCGTTAGGGTGAAAAGCAACAAGCCGGCAAGCATCGGCATCGCCGCCCGATAATGGGCAAGCCAGGCGATGGCCAGGCCCAGGCCGACCAGGCACCAGTCGCCCCACCGATCACGCTCGAAGGCACGGATGAGCCCCAGCGCGGCCAGGGTGACGCCGACGGTGAGGGGTACATCGGGAAGCGCCATGACACCAAGGCTTCCCGCCAACGGCAAGGCAAGAGCCAGCAAGGCCGCCTGCCAGCCCTGGCGCCTGTCGCCGAACTGGCGCGCCAGGCCCACCACCAGCCAGGGCAGGCAAGCACCCAACAGCAGAAACATCAGCCGCATGCCCAGCAAGCCGTGCCCCAGCACGTGTTCACCGGCGGCGATCAGCCAGGCGGTGAGCGCTGGCAGGTCGCTATAGCCGATATCCAGGCGCCGGCTTTCCATCCAGTAGAAGGCTTCATCAACAAAAGGCGACAGGCGCGCGGCGATGACGAACTTCACCACCTGCACCGTAAGGAACGCCACGAGGAATGCATCTCGCCAGCCATCGCGGGCGGCCACTACACTGGTTCGGTCATGGCCCGGGCCCCGGTCCATCCTCACTGGCAGCCTTTCCCGCACATGTCCGCACCTAAACCGATTCGCGACGACTCCATCAAACGCCGGCTCGACGCCGGGCTCGAACAGGTCAACAGCGTGCTGTTGGGCAAACCGCGCCAGGTGAAGCTGGCCTTCACCTGCCTTATCGCCCGCGGCCACCTGCTGCTGGAGGACGTACCTGGCGTGGGCAAGACCACCCTCGCCCATGCCCTGGCGGCAACCTTCGACCTCGACTTCCAGCGCATCCAGTTCACGTCCGATCTCCTGCCCTCCGACATTATCGGCGTCAGCGTGTATGAGCGCGATGGTGGCACGTTCCGATTCCATCCGGGCCCGATCTTCACCCGGCTGCTGCTGGCCGATGAGATCAACCGCGCCTCGCCGAAAACGCAGAGCGCCTTGCTCGAAGCCATGGCCGAAGGCCAGGCCACGGTGGACGGGGTCACCCATGCGCTGCCCCAGCCATTCTTCGTGGTGGCGACTCAAAACCCGCTCGACCTCGCCGGCACGTTTCCGCTGCCCGATTCTCAGCTCGACCGCTTCATGCTGCGCGTGAACCTGGACTATCCCGATGCCGCCGCCGAACGCGCGCTGCTGTCCGGCGCCGACCGCCGCGACATCCTTGCCCAGTTACAGCCCACCCTCGACGGGGCGGCGCTGGAGATGTTGTATATCCAATCGCTTGCCACGACGGTGAGCCCGGCACTGCTCGATTACCTGCAGGCTCTGCTTGGCGCCACGCGCCGACACCCTGACATACGCGTTGGTTTGTCTCCGCGCGCGGGGCTTTCCCTGCTGGCGGCCAGCCGCGCGTGGGCCCTGGCCAGTGGGCGGGATTACGTCGTTCCCGAAGACATCCAGGCACTGTTCGTACCCGCCGCCTCGCATCGGCTTATCCCCGGAAAGGGCGCCCATCGCGAAGCCATTGCCCGCGCCATCCTGGCGGAAGTCGCGGTCGGATGACCCCTGCCGGGCGGGCATGGTCGGCCGTGCTGCGCAGGGCCGAACGACGGCTGCCGTCGCTGACACGGCTGCGCGGCCCCGAGGCATTGCCCATCGCGTTGCACAGGCGCCGCATCTACATCGTGCCTACCGGCTTCGGCCTGGGCTTCACCGTGCTGCTCGCGGTGATGGTGCTCGGCGCGCTGAACTATTCGAACAACTCAGCGCTGCTGCTCACGTGCCTGCTGGGAGCCGCCGGCGCCGGCAGCATGCTGGTGGCGTTCCGCACGCTCGACGGTGTCGCCCTGACGGCGATCCGTGCGCAGACAGTCGTGGCCGGTGAGGACGTGCCACTGACCATCGGCATCGCGCCGGGACGGCGCCCGCGCCACTCGCTGCAACTGGACATCGACGGCCGCCGCCTGGCATTGGCGATCACTGCCGGATCGCCCGCCACGCTTGAACTTGCACGGCCGACCGAACAACGCGGCTACATGGCCATGCCGCGGATGCGCCTGTTCACCACGTGGCCATTGGGCATGTTCCGGGCCTGGAGCTGGCTGCATCCGGACCACAAGATATTGGTGTATCCGCGGGCGGAAGCCTTCGGTCCACCGCCGCGCGAGCCCTCGCTCGATGCCGAACGGGGACGACCGCACCCGGGCGACGAACCGGCGGCGCTGCGCATGTACCGGCCGGGCGACCCACGCCGGCAGATCGCATGGAAACTCAGTGCGCGGCATGAATTCCTCCTGGTGAAGGATATGGAGCAACCTGCGCCCGAGGCCGAGTGGCGTTTGTCGTGGCAGTCGATTCACGGCATGGATAACGAGTCGCGCATCGCGCGGCTGGCGCGCTGGGTCAACGAAGCCCATGAAGGCGGCCATCGCTGGAGCCTGGCGTTGCCCGACCGCCTGTTCGATGTCGCCCAGGGCGATGAACATTTCCACCGTTGCATGACCGCCCTCGCCCTGCATCCATGAATTTCCTCTACGCACTCACCCACAAGGTTCGCGAGGCACCGATTTCGGCCGGGACCTTCAACCTGGTCTGCATCACCATGGCCTGGGTGGTCGCCGTCCATGCATCGCATTTACCCATCTGGCTCACTCTTTTACTTGGCGTCGCGCTGCTGGCCAGCCACTGGCGGCGGCGGCACCGGCCGGGCAAGACGCCCATGTGGCTGAAACTTCCGCTGACCCTGGGCCTGCTGGTGGGCATCATCGTCTGGTACGGCAACCTCTTCGGCCGAGAACCGGGCAGCGCCTTCGCCGTGGGCCTGCTGGTATTGAAGACGTTCGAATGCGAGACCGCGCGCGACGTGCGCGTGGCCGTCGCCTTTGCCTGCTTCGCGCTGATGGCCGCGTTGCTCTCCGACCAGGGCCTGGTGGTTACCGTGGCGGTTGCGCTGGCCATCGTGCCGGCACTGATGAGCCTGCGTTCGCTTGAACCAGGCCAGGTGCAGGGAACGATCGCACAGGCAGCGTTGCCGTCGCTGGGACTGCTTGCCGCCGCGATACCGCTGGCGCTCCTGGCCTTCCTCTTCGTGCCGCGGCTTTCCGAACCGCTATGGGGGGCGCCGGCGGCCGATGCGGCGAAGCCGGGGTTGTCCTCCAGTATGTCGCCGGGCGACCTCACCGAGCTCCTCACCGACGATTCGCCCGCCATGCGTGTGTCATTCGATGGCGCGGCTCCCCGCCCCGACCAACGCTATTTCCGAGCTTTCGTCATGTGGAATTTCGACGGCCGGCGCTGGGACCATGGTTACGGTCGCCGTGGCGCGGTGGCCGGATTGCTGCCGCAGGGACCGGTCGCGACTTATGAAATTACCCTGGAGGCTACCCATCGCCGCACCTTGCCGGCGCTGGACGTCCCCATGGCTGCACCGGAAGGAGCCCGGTTGTCGGCCGACCGCGAATTATCGTCCAACGACCGCATCGACGAAGTGCGCCGCTACCGTCTGAGTTCGGCGCTGGGCTACGGCCTGCAGGCCGACCTCGACGACAACACCAGGCGCCTGGGCTTGCAGCTGCCGCCCAACTTCGATCCCCGCGCACGTGCGCTGGCCCAGCAGTGGCGCCAGACCTTCGGCCAGAACGACGAAGGCATCGCCCGGGCAGCGCTGGGGCTGTTCCATGATGGCGGTTTCCGTTACACGCTGGCTCCCGCCCCGCTGGGGCGGGACAGTATCGATGATTTCCTCTTCAACACCCGCGAGGGATTTTGCGAACACTATGCCTCGGCCTTCACCTTCCTGATGCGCGCCGCCGGCATTCCTGCCCGCGTAGTCACCGGTTACCAGGGCGGTTTCTACAATCGCCTGGGGCAATATCTGCTCGTGCGGCAATCCAACGCCCATGCCTGGTCGGAGGTGTGGCTGGCAGGGCGCGGCTGGGTGCGTTTTGATCCCACCGCTGCGGTGCGGCCCGAACGCATCGCCGCCGACGGCACGGCTGCCGCCGATGGCAGCGGCCCGTGGTATCAGCCAGCGTGGTTGCAGGCCGCACGCAATCGCTGGGACATCGTCAACCGCTTATGGGCCCAGGGCGTTACTGGCTTTGACGCCCTGCGCCAGCGCAGCCTGCTGCAACCTTTCGGCGTACGCGAAGCACCACCTTCCATGCTGGTGACGATCCTTGCCGGCGGCATGTGCCTGCTGGCAGCCATCGGACTGGCTTGGGCGCTCTACCGACGCCCGGAAGGCGAGGTAGCCCAGCGCGCATTGGCACGATTGAAGGCCAGGCTTGCACGGCGCGGCCTGGCATCACGGGCCAGTGAAGCACCTGGACACTATTTTTCACGCGCCGCCCGTTTTTGGCCAGCGCAACGTAAGGAACTGGAAAGTCTGGCCACCCTATACATCCACCTCACTTATGCCCGTAGCGAACCGGCACCTGAACTGGCGCGTCGATTCGTAAGGCTGGCAAGGGAATTCCGACCGCCGCGCGTGGTCAAATAGCATCGTCCCCCGGATCGTCCGCGGTCCGCTACCCACAGGGAGTTCAAACCATGTCGATCACCAAGCCGTTGTTGCTCGCGGCGGCCACTGTAACGCTGGGCGCCTGCGCCACGATCCCCAAGCCGCTGGAAGGCAACTTCACACCGGTCACCACGGCCAGTGCGCAGCAGGGTGGCGCTGGCGGCACCAAGGTTCGGTGGGGCGGCGAGATCATCAAGACCGAACCCGGTCCGCAGGAAACCTGCTTCTACGTCCTGTCGCAGACCCTCGATAGCCAGGCGCGTCCCTCGGGCGACAAGTCCGACAACCAGGGCCGCTTCGTCGCCTGCCGCGAAGGTTTCTACGATCCGGAAGTTTTCACGCGAGGTCGCGAGGTCTCGATCACCGGCACCATCCATGGCACGGTCTCGCAGAAGGTCGGCGATTTCGACTATGCGTATCCGCGCGTGGAAGCCGACGTGGTTTACCTCTGGCCCAAGCGCGTGATCTACAACTACCCGCCGGGCTACTACGACCCGTTCTGGGGCCCGGGCTTCGGCCCGTACTGGGGTGGTCCGTATTGGGGCGGCTGGGGTGGTTACGGTTATTACCCGCGCCGCGTGATCGTGGTGCCGCGCCCGGTACCGCACCGCTAGCGCTATCGGCAAGCAGCGTCACGGCAAGCGGGGTCAGAGTGATAACTCTGACCCTCAAACAAAAAAGCCGGCGCAAGCCGGTTTTTTTGCGCGAAGTTTTTCCGATCAG